>CAZYHL010000270.1:0-2536 GCA_964646795.1 uncultured Syntrophomonadaceae bacterium | reverse complement strand
CCGGGAAAGCCCTTTGGTTTCACGCCCCCTACCTCCTGCTTGCGTATGATCACTGATGGTATATGGTATGCGGGCGCATAGGGAATGTGACAGCCGGCCCAGACCGCTGACAAACTTCGTTTGCCAGCGATTTTTATGTGCATTACCCGATTTTATTATCGCCTTTCTCGAGGGATTGGCCTGCCAGTGGCAGACCAATCTTCGAAAGGCATGTTTCTATTTGGAGTTCACAAGGGTTTTATTGTAAATGACTAAGCATAGGACTTTGTCAGTAAGCTGAGCCGCCATGACAGGCGGCACTATGGGTTTGGGTGAACAGCAATTATCGCGTTAAAGAGTTAGTGCGTACCAATTCTGCTATATTTGATGTAACTTGGTGATACTCAGCATGTTCGGTTTTACGTACTACATCATTAAATAATTCAGTACATATATTTCTCGATGCGAATAGGCGTTTATCAACAGTAATACAAAATGCGTAAAACTTTTATCGCAATCTATCGTTGTCTTCCTATTAAATAGATTTCTTGATCTGGATTATCTATCACATAATTAGAGGTAGGTATTCAGGTATTTCATGTACCGGCTTATATGTTTCGCATTTAATAAATTCCTTATGCTGGCCATCCCTTAAACAAATATACATATGAGATGACACGGCAAGTTCCGAACTTATATCGGGGAAAGACCAGCTATAAAAAATCAAGCGTAAAAAGCAGACTTTTTAGAAAGAACATTGAAATGAGAATATGGGATAAAGGGTACGAAAAACAAACCTGCAAGGGATGATGAGGAAATCCGTTTATCTGCCCTTCGGTGGCAGCGGCTGGTAAGGGCGATCCTCTTTCAGGATTATGAAGATAATGTTGCACATTTTGCGGCAGACTGCGCCTATTGCTGTCGAGTGATGTTTGCCTCTTGCACGTAACGACTGATAGTATTCCGACAGTATTGGATCGCAGAAAGCCGCACGAGAAGCGGCAAGCCAGATGGCACGGCGAAGATACGGAGATCCCCGTTTGGACATGCGGTTTTTAGTTCCGTTGAACTCGCCTGATTGTTTGACGGTGACGTCTAGGCCTGCGAAAGCAACGAGCTTATTAGGGGCGTCAAAGCGATTAATATCGCCGATCTCGCCCACAATGGCCGCACCCAACGCTTCACCGATACCGGGGATGGTGGTAATGACCGTATTGGTCTGCTGAAGAAGCGCCCCCAGTTTCTTTTCCAGAGCCTCGATCTGTTTTTCAAGGAAGATGATCTGCTCAATGAGTTGCCTGATCTGAAAAGAGAAGGCGTCCTTGGCAAAGGTAACGCCGAACGATTCTTTTGCCGCAGTCTTTAGTTGCTGAGCTTTTTGGACATTAAAATGGCCGTTGCTGGCCCTGGTCAACAGCGTGGTGAGTTTTCGAGTTGAGATGGAAAGCATATCTTCAGGCGTCTGGCACTGGAGTAGCAGCTCCTTGGAGGCTGAACCGAAGGTGTCGGAGAACAGTTTGTCATACTCAGGGAACACCTGATCTAAAAGGGCGATGACCTTGCGCTTGCAGTCACCGCATTCACTAACTAAGGAGAGTCGGTAACGCGATAGCTGTCGCAGTGCCATCACGTTTTCCTCTGAAAGCTGTGTGGCAGAGAACTGCCCGAAACGCATGATCTGAGCAATTACGAAGGAATCCTTGGAGTCGTTCTTGGTTTGACGAATGTACATTTTGCGGAAGGCATCGGATTGAATGGGGTTAATAACTCTGACATCATAGCCAAGTTCCACAAAAAAGGAGTAAACGCTGAGCCAATAATGACCGGTGGCCTCCATGCCGATAACGACAGCATCTTTGGGAACATCCAATTTGATGAACAGGGTAATCAGCTTTTTGCAGCCTTCTCGTGTGTTGGGGAAAGAGATGCTGTCTAGCAGTAATGAGCCATTAGCATCGATAACAGAGGCTTCGTGCTTGTGCTTTGCAATATCAATTCCGGCGAAGAATATGGGAACCACCTCCTGCGATTGATTTGTGCAGATAGAAGTGATCCCTCTGGCCTTTACGGAAATACAACCTCGTTAGATATTAAGCACAAAATGCTATCCAGCTCATTCGTATCTGCCCGTAAAGCAGAGGCGCAATTCTTTCGACGGAAGCCTGGCTTCAAGGAAGGTAACTGCGCCCTCTACCTGTACGAACCTAATTATCCCATATGGATTATGGAACAACAAGATTTATGCGGTTTCTTGTCAAATCAACCGCAAATTTATTATACGAGGAATGTACATTTTTATTACATCTGCAATGCTAATCAACCAATAAAACCCCTTGCCTGGCAAGATGTTTACCATCCGCCCATGATATACCCCTCGCTGACCTCGGGGAACATGGGCGTTTTATGCTGCGGCGCAAAAGGGCTGTACTCCGGCGGCAAATTGCGCAGCGGCGCAAGCTGGCGTCGGCTGCACCAATAGCGAAGCGCGTCGGGGCTGTGCGTAATATCGTGCGGCTCGGTCGCGGCGTCGCAGACGTTGCGCGCGTCGTGCTGCAGC
>CAZYHL010000269.1:0-2586 GCA_964646795.1 uncultured Syntrophomonadaceae bacterium | reverse complement strand
CCCTATAAAAGGCCTTGCTTATACTTATATGTTTGACCAGGATGTTGATGATGTACAACTTAAGGTGCTTATTGGTGAAACAACAGTTCAGAATCTTGAAAACGAATGGGTTAGCCCTGAAGGCTTTAGCTTTGTCTATGATGGTTTTTATGATTTCAAGAAAGGCACCGGAACAATGTTTATCCCGTTTGATGAGCCATATCTTTATCAAGGTGACAACCTGGTAGTATATATAGTTAAAAGTTATACTTCACAGGTCATTGGAACCGTTGTATATAATACCTATGTTGAGGACGTTTGGCGCTCAAGGATGGCAGAAAGGGATGATGAACCCTGGGATCCAATGGTACTTCCTGAATTTGGTTATACAAGTTATTGTTATCCCAACATTAAAATCTTATATGAATGGGATGACACATCAATTGAAAACCAGATAGTTGATAATAATTCAGTGTTATTATACCCAAACCCAGCGAAAGACCTTTTGCATATTAATGCCCCTGAAACAATTATCGACCTTAAACTTATCAATATGTCTGGCCAGCTAGTTTACCAGGCAGCTATTGATAACAATGAGGCTGAATTAAACATGGATGGCATGGTGCCTGGGATTTATTTCGTTCAAATCACTACTGTTAAGGGTATTTCTACCCAAAAAGTAATGTTTGGCAAGTAGTTTTGTTTTTGTAAAAGCCAATTAAAAAAGGGGCTCCTCTTAATTGAGGAAGCCCCTTTTTGTTTGTATGAGAGGAAGATAAGATTATTTTTTAAATGAATCGCTTCCCTTTTTCAGGAATTCGATATAAACATTTAAGTCTGAAGTGAAAGCCATAGGGCCTGAAATAACATTTTCCTGATGGTCAAGAATCAGATGGTAAGGCTGGGTGTTCACACCATACTTAGAAGCCTGGAAATCGCTCCACTTTTGACCTATTGTACGGATTTTCCTTTCACGGCCACCTGTAGTTGAAATAAACTGTTCTTCTTCAGGAAGGCTTGTCCGATCATCAACAAAGAGAGAGACGATAACAAAATTGTTTTTAAGGAGGTTTTGAACTTCAGCATCAGACCAGATAGCTGCTTCCATTTTATGGCAATTTGCGCAACCCAGACCAGTAAAATCTAATAACACAGGTTTCCCGGCTTTTTTTGCTGCCTCTAATCCTTCTTTATAATCTGTAAATGCCTTTGTACCATAAGGGCCATCTTTTACCGATTTCCCTACATAGAGGTCATTTGAAGGGCTTGCTACGGATACCACTGATTGACGGGTTAGATCAAAATCCTGGGTTGTTGCTGGTGGTAAGAAAGAGCTTACAGCTTTTAAAGGGGCACCCCATAATCCGGGAATCAAATAAAACATAAAAGCAAAGACAGTAAGGGCCATAATGAAACGGGGCAATGAAAGCTTTTCCATTGTTTTATCATTGTCATAAAACCTGATTAGCCCTAATAAATACAAGCCAAGGATTAAACAGATTGCAATCCATAGCGAAATTGAAGTTTCACGGCTAAGGATACCCCATTGTGCAACAGAGTCAGCTACAGTAAGGAATTTCAGGGAGAATGCCAATACCAACATCCCCAGTACAACTTTAATAATGTTCATCCAGCCGCCAGATTTTGGTAAAGATTTAAGTGCAGAAGGGAACATAGCAAAAAGGGCAAAAGGAATTGCAACAGCCAAAGAGAAGCCAAGCATCCCTATTGTTGGGGCAAGTGCTTCCCCTGTTGAAGAAACCTGAACAAGCAGGGTTCCTACAATAGGGCCTGTACATGAGAATGAAACAAGAACAAGGGTAAGACCCATCAGGAATACACCAAGCAGGCCACCGGCTTCTTCTGCTTTTTGGTCAGTTTTATTGACCCATTTTTGGGGAAGCTGTAGTTCGTAAGCCCCCAGGAATGAAAATGCAAAGACAAGTAAAAGCAGGAAGAAAAAGATATTAAAACCCGGACTGGTAGCAGCAGCATTTAATCTGTCTGCCCCAAAGATTAAAGAAATACCTACCCCTAATAGGACATAGAAGAATATTATTGAAAGACCGTAAAAAGAAGCATTCCTGATGGCTTTTTTTCTTGAACCTGATGAACGCAGGAAAAAGCTAACGGTCAGGGGTATCATTGGGAATACACAAGGAGTGAGCAGTGCAAGCAAACCACCAAGGAATCCTGTTACAAATATTTTCCAAAGGTTGGTCTCTTCTGCAATACTATTTTCTTCTGCATTTGCTTCCTGAGGCTGTGCTTCAGTAAGCGGAACAGCGATTGAATCTGTTTTTGCAGCAAGGCTGTCAGTTGTTGCCACTTCAGGATTTTCAGCTTCAACAGGTGCTACCTGTGTCTCCTGCGCTTTTTTTACTACCGGGAGTTTATAAGTAAAAGAGGCTTCGGTTGGAGGAAGGCATGACTTGTCGTTGCAACACATAAACTCAACGTAACCTTTGATAGTAACATCTTTGTCACCAGTCAACTCTACCCTTTGTTTAAAAGTTGTCTTGTCTGTGAACATGCTCAACTCCATTTCGAAATTGGGGTCATATTTTGTTTTTGCTTTTGGCTGAATGGTCTTGCCAATAAGTTTAT
>CAZYHL010000268.1:0-2590 GCA_964646795.1 uncultured Syntrophomonadaceae bacterium | reverse complement strand
GTCGCGCCGCCCACCGCCATCCTGATCGGCGTGGGCGCCAACCCCTACGTGCTCGATCTTGACCGCGAGGTGGAGCGCTTCTACCGCAAGATCGAGGCGGGGGCCGAGTATGCCATCACGCAGCCGGTCTTCGAGACCGACGCCCTGTTGCGCTTTCTCGAACGCGCCGCCAGGGCGCCGCGCCCCATCCCTATCCTGGCGGGCATCTTCCCGCTGGCCAGTTTCCGCAATGCCGAGTTCATGCGCAACGAGGTGCCGGGCGTCGTCATACCCGATGCCGTCATGCTGCGGCTCGAAGCCTGCCGTACCCGCGACGAGGCGCGCGCCGCGGGCATCGAGCTGGCGCGCGCGGCCATGGAGAAGGTGGCCGACGCCGTGGCCGGCTTCCAGGTTTCGGCCCCGATCGGCAACATCGAAACCGCGCTGCGCGTGCTGGGCCTAGCGTCCGAGGCGGCGGCTGACGGCTGAAGCGTTGCCCTGACGGCAGCGCGCGACGCCGCCAGGTCTGAGAAGGAAAGTTTGCGCCATGCGCATTGCTCCCGACACCCACCTGACCTACTGTCTCAATATCCACCCCGGCGAGAGCTGGCGCGAGCAGCGCGCCGCCATCGCCACCCATGCCGCCGCCGTCAAGGCCGCCGTGGCGCCGCGCCGCCCCTTCGGGCTGGGATTGCGCCTGGGAAGAGAGGCCGCCGACACCCTGGCCGCGCCGGTGCAACTGGCCGATCTGCGCCGCCTGCTGCGCGATCTGGGGATGTACGTCTTCACCATCAACGGCTTTCCCTACGGCCCCTTCCACGGACGCCCGGTCAAACGCGAAGTCTACCGCCCCGACTGGCGCGCGCCGGAGCGGCTGGACTACACGGTGCGTCTGGCGGAGCTGCTGGCCGCGCTGCTGCCGGCGGGCATGGCGGGCAGCATCAGCACGCTGCCGCTCTCCTACCGCGGCTGGCTGCGGACCCCCGCGCAGCGCCGGCTGGCCGTAGCACGGTTGGCGGCCTGCGCCGCCGCGCTGCACGAGATCGAAAAGCGCACGGGGCGCGAAATCCACCTGGGGCTGGAGCCGGAGCCCGACTGCGAGCTGGAGAGCACGGCCGACGTCATCCGCTTCTTCGCGCGGGAGCTGCTGCCGGTCGGCGGCGCCTGGCTGCGGCGCGAGCGCGGCTGGGACGCCCGCGCGAGCGAGGCGGCGCTGCGGCGGCACCTCGGCGTCTGCTTCGATGCCTGCCACTTGAGCGTGCAGTTCGAAAAGCTCGACGATAGTGTCGCGGCCCTGGCGCGCCACGGCATCCGCCTCTCGAAGGTGCAGCTCAGCGCCGCGCTGCGGGCTCCCATGACTGCCGCAGCGGCCGACAGGCTGAAGGAGTTCGTCGATCCCGTACATCTCCACCAAGTCAAAATACGCGGGCCGCGCGGCGCTCTGCGCTCCTTCCGCGACCTGACGCCGGCCCTGCTGGCGCGCTGGCGCGCGGCGCCGGCGCGAGGCGAGTGCCGTGTCCATTTCCATGTGCCGCTCTACGCCGGCGGCCACGGAGAGCTGGGTACGACGGCGGGCGAACTGACGCCCGCCTTCTTCGCCGCGGCGCGGGCGGCCGGCGCGCGAGACCTACACCTTCGCGGCGCTCCCGCCCCGCTTCCGGCTGAAGAATATCGCAGCCAGCATCGCACGCGAATATCGCAGCGCGCGCGCGGCAATGAGGGGGGCGGGGCGGTAGCACGCGAGATCAGTAATTCTCTCCTCCAGGAACGGCCATAATGAGAATTGCGCGATTGCCTGGATGTCGGGTTTATGCTATAAAAACGCCATGAAATTGGACCGCGGGAAGTTGCGGATTGCGCGACTCCATGAGGATGCCGAACCCTCCGACCTTGCCTACTGGCATGAGCGTACGCCGTTGGAGCGGCTTGGCCATCGCGCCGGATAACGCGGCCAAACTGGTAGCCGTTTTTCGTCGCTTCGGCATGACCGATCCGCAATTGACGCCCTCGCTGCCGCAAGAGCGTGGGAAGATCATCCGGATGGGTGTATCTGATCTCCCGCCGCCACCTGCGCCGCAACATACGCGCTGCCGGAAGACACAAGGACCTCGACGATCTGGAGCACCTGCCGGACGAATGATTAGCTATTCGTCGCCTCCAGGAGTCGGGCGACGGGCAATTAAGTTTAAAACGCGCCTTGCGAACCGTCGAGTTCCAGCGCGCGTCACTCCCCTATGACCTTCATTAGCACGCGCTTGCGGCGCAGACCGTCGAACTCGCCGTAGAAGATCTGTTCCCAGGGGCCGAAATCGAGTTTCCCCGCGGTCACCGCGACTACTACCTCACGGCCCATGATCGTGCGTTTCAGGTGCGCGTCGGCGTTGTCCTCGGCGCCGTTATGTGCGTACTGGCTGTATGGCTTCTCCGGGGCCAGGCGCTCCAGCCAACGCTCGAAGTCGGCATGCAGGCCGCTCTCGTCGTCGTTGATGAAGACCGCCGCGGTGATGTGCATGGCGTTGACCAAAACCATGCCTTCACGGATGCCGCTCTCCGCCAGGCAGCGCTCCACGTCGGGCGTGATGTTGACGAATCCGCGGCGGGACGGAAGCTG
>CAZYHL010000267.1:0-2617 GCA_964646795.1 uncultured Syntrophomonadaceae bacterium | reverse complement strand
ATAATCCAGAGTTATCGGCAACAGTTGTAGATGTATTTTTATGCTGAACCATCGTGCCGGGTACGGCGGCACCCGTTCCGCCGTTCGCATCGTAGCTTAATGTAAACGGCAGCATATATACGCCAAATGTCGGCTCCCATCCGTTTGCGGAAACGCCGTATACTTTGTTGCCTGTGACTGAAGTAATCGTTTCGTGCGTATGGGTAGTCGTGGGTTGGATGCACGTATCCGTTCTTAAGAATACGGCCGCATCGCCCGTTATTTCAAGTGCACCGCCGGCACCTCCAGAACCATCTCCAATATCATAAACCGCGTCGTCGCCTCTTATCGTATAGATGATGCCGCCAGACAAAACCACATTACCGCCAACGCCTCCATCCCCGCCGCCGATGCCTGCGCTTCTATCGCCGCCTGTTGCTGTTACCACCCCGCCTTTTATAGCTATTACGCTAGCAGCACCCGAACAACCGCTGCCGATGCCCGCACCGCTCGCGCCGCCCGTTGCTGTTGCCGTTCCGCCGTCTATGGTGATTGTACCGCCCGCACCACCCTCTCCGCCGCCGATGCCTGCACCCCAATACCCGCCGGTTGCCGTTACCGTTCCGCCTTTTATGGTGATATTACCGCCTGCGCTATATTGTCCGCCGCCGATACCCGCGCCCCAATGCCCGCCGGTTGCTGTTACTGTTCCGTTTTTTATTGTGATATTACCGCCTGTGCTGTAATATCCGCCGCCGATAGCTGCGCCGCCATCACCGCCCGTTGTTTCAAGCGTCCCTGCGCCCGATATTTCCAATGATGTGCCGGATCCCACTTTAACGGCCGGCTGAGATACACCCGCTGCAAGAATGCTTTCACCCTCGAGTATCAGCACGTTGCCGCTGCCGGTGAATGAAAGCGGGCATACGCTGCTGCTTAAATGATCGTAAATTATGACGCCGTTTAGCGTCAGCGTCACGCCCGCGCCACATACAATAGCCATATTTGAATATGTTGTGTTGGTGGTATTGGTGAGTTCAACCGTCAATCCTGAGTTTATCCAAATTGCGGAATTGCTTCCGAATTCACCAATATCACGTGTTCCGCTTACGCTGATTGTGCCGCTGGCGGCGTATGCGGGCATCATCATCATAAGTATAATGATTACGAGCAGTACTGCGCAAGCTTTTCTCATTTCAAAGCCTCCAATCTTTATTGGGATGTTCTATCGGGTTTGTTGATATGTATTGAAGCAACTTGATAAGAGTGACACCATTTACACTTATAACCATTATATTTCCATAACCGACTAAAAACAAGAATTTTTTGTCGATTGAACACTTAATGGGTAAATTGCAAGTTTAATTGCCCACCATATTTTCCCAGTCACACTAAGCTGCCATATAAATGTCATTGGCTGTTTTGTATCCGAACATTTTTCTTGGATAATTATTCATCCATTGCTCAATTCGCTTAATATCGCAAGCAGTTAGTTTGCCGATATCCATTCCCTTGGGAATGAAGCGGCGAATTAGTTTGTTGGCATTCTCATTGCTGCCCCTCTCCCATGCGCTGTAGGGGTGAGCGTAATAGCAATCGGTCCGTTTCTCTCCCAGCCGCAGACAGGATGCCTCCAGGCTTTTGCTGTCTATGAATTCACTCCCGTTATCCATAGTGAGGCTCTTGAACCGTCTGCTGAACTGGCTCTTGTGTTTCCTCTCAAGCCTGTCCAGGGCTTCTTTTACGCTTTGCTGTCGCTTGTTCGGGATCTTGCAGATCAACTCCCTACGGCTGACACGCTCCGTCATCACCAGCAAGCAGGCTTTCCCGCTCCCTACAACCAAATCCATTTCCCAATGCCCGGCTTCTTCTCTGTTGTTGACCTCTGTCGATCTTTCTTCGATGCTCCGCCCTTTCAGGTTGTTCAGCGCAACTTTCCGGATATTTCGGTATTTGCGCTTTTTGTTGTTTCTTTTTATGGGCAGATCCTTGTTCGTGAGATTCAGGAAATCTCCTCTGCCTATTATGTTATATACTGTTTTTGTACACAGTGTCACTTTAAAGGTTAAACCCTTGGCTTTGATTTCGCCTATGGCTGCATCGGGTGAAAACCCATCTTTCCCTATGCGTTTTTCTAAATGTCGGGCCAGCGTATGGTCATGCCCAATTTTCAGCCCCCGGCCTTTGTTCGCTGCGTTTTCCTGCGCTCTTCGCTGTCCGACATCCGCCGCATATACTTCTTCGTCCAGGAAGTCCTTTACGGCGGGATTGCGGCTCGCATATGGGTTTTCCCGACGTAATATGACGTCCCCGCGCTTTATCTCTCTTTCGATTGTCCTCCGGTGACGTCCCAACATCATAGCAACCTCTCTCGGTTTGTGCCCTGCGTTTAGCAGCCCTTCAATTTTATACCGCTCTTTTTCGCTTAGATGCTTCCACTTTCCACTCTTTATGGTATGATATTCTTGACCCATCCTGTTGCCACCTCCGTTGCTTTGTTGTTTCGCATCTTCAGTGTAACCGATGTTGGCTCTGGATGGGCTATTATTTTACACCCTTGGGCAATTCATTTTACAATTACCCGCCCTTTAAAGCAGCTTAGCATCATTGATGACAAGGGCAAAGCTGACGCCTAAAA
>CAZYHL010000266.1:0-2647 GCA_964646795.1 uncultured Syntrophomonadaceae bacterium | reverse complement strand
CCCCGAACTCCTGGAGGCGGCTGATAAAGTCATTGACTTGAGCGGGGATTACCGCTTAAAGGACGCATCGCTCTATGCCGTCTGGTACGGCTATGAAAGAGAGGGCGACCCCTTGCTTAAGGAAAGCGTTTACGGCCTGCCGGAACTAAACCGGGAAAATATTGTGGGTGCCCGCCTGGTGGCTAATCCCGGCTGTTATCCGACCAGCGCCCTGATCGGGTTAAAGCCTCTCTTAGCAGCAGGTGTTGTTGCTGCTGACGATATCATTATTGATGCAAAATCCGGCGTTACCGGGGCGGGGCGCACACCGAAGCTGCCGTACCACTACCCGGAAATGAACGATAATTTTAAAGCCTATAAAGTAACGGGGCACCAGCATACCCCGGAAATTGAAGAACAGGCCGCCAACCTGGCGGGAGAAAAGGTAGTGCTCGGGTTTACCCCGCATCTGCTACCTTTGAACAGGGGCATATTAAGCACCATTTACCTGAAGCTGAAGGAACCCCTTAAGGAAAAAGACCTGTTCGCTCTATATCATGCTTGTTACGAGGAGGAACCCTTTATCAGGCTTTTTGATGCCCCGGGGTTGCCTGAAACCCGCTATGTCAGGGGCACTAATTTTTGTGACGTTTCGCTGCGGCTTGATGCCAGGACCGGCAGGGTTATTGTGGTGACAGCCATTGACAACCTGGTTAAAGGCGCGGCCGGTCAGGCGGTACAGAACCTGAATATCCTGATGGGCTGGCCGGAGACGGAAGGGCTACTTAAGCTTTAACGGGAGAGCAGGTTTCTGGAAGATATTTACGAAGAGGTGTTTAAGATGGTGAAAAAAACAGCCGGCGGGTTTACCGCCGTACCTGGTTTTCAGGCGGTGGGGACAGCCGCGGGCATCAAGAAGCATAACGGCAAGGATTTGGCTCTTCTGGTTGCCCCGGGCCTTGTCCCGGCAGCGGGAGTTTTTACGCAGAACAGCTTTGCCGCCGCCCCCGTCCAGATAACAAAAAGACGGGTTGAGACGGGTTTCGCCCGGGCCATAGTCGCGAACAGCGGTTGCGCCAATGCGTGCACCGGGCTTAAAGGATTAGAGGATGCCGAGAGGATGGCAGCCCTGGCTGGTGAAGCGTTGGGCTGCGCTTCCGGGGAGGTTATGGTGGCTTCTACCGGCGTCATCGGCGAGTATTTGCCCATGCTGAAAATTGCGGCGGGAATTAAAGCCGCAGCCAAGGAGCTTTCTGCCGACGGGGGCAGGACTGCTGCTGAAGCGATTATGACTACCGATACTGTTCCGAAAGAATACGCCTGTCAAGAGGAGATAGGCGGCAAAACCGTTACTTTTGGCGGTATGGCTAAGGGTTCCGGGATGATTCATCCCAATATGGCGACCATGCTGTCCTTTATCGCGTGTGATGCCGTTATTGAGCGTTCCCTGCTGGCGGCGGCCTTGCGCAGGGCGGCGGCGGTTTCTTTTAACATGATAACGGTGGACGGCGATACCAGCACTAACGATATGCTGCTGGTGCTGGCCGGGTTAACCGCAGGCAATCCTGTTATCAAGGATATTGAAGGAGAGGATTTCCGCCTCTTCACCGCGGCCTTAAGCGAGGTTTGCATCCGTCTGGCCCAGGCAATAGTCCGTGATGCTGAGGGAGCGACGAAATTCATTGAAGTTAGAGTAAAAGGGTGTCGTGATTTTGCTTCAGGCCGGACAGCAGCCTTAAGCATTCTCAGCTCCAATCTCGTGAAAACCGCTATTTTTGGGGAGGACGCTAACTGGGGGCGGATAATCATGGCTCTGGGGAATAGCGGTATACCCTTTGTTCCGGATAAGGTGGCGGTTTCTCTGGGGGATATTCCTGTTGCTGCGGGCGGCATGGGTCTTGCCTTTGATGAAGACAGGGCTAAAGAGGTTTTAGCCCGGAAAGATATTCAAATAACCGTTGACTTAGGTTTGGGCCGGGAAGAAGCGGTAGGATGGGGCAGTGATTTAAGTTACGATTATGTCAAAATAAACGGAAGTTACCGGACGTAAGGAGGGTCGGAATGCAAGCATTAATCAACAAGGCGAAGGTGCTGATTGAGGCCTTGCCTTATATCAAAAAGTTCACAGGTGAATATTTTGTGATCAAGTACGGCGGCCAGGCCATGGTCAGCCAGGAGTTGAAACAGTCGGTAGTACTTGATATTGTCCTTCTGCAGCATATAGGCGTTAAGCCTGTTGTCGTCCACGGCGGCGGCAAGGAAGTAACCGCGCTCATGGAGAGGCTGGGGCTGAAAGCCTCTTTTGTCGGCGGCCTCAGGGTTACCGACAAGCAAACAATGGAACTGGTGGAGATGGTTTTAGCAGGAAAAGTAAACAGCGAAATCGTCAGCCTTTTCAACTGTTCAGGCGGGGCGGCAGTTGGTTTAAGCGGCAAAGACGGCGGTTTGTTCCTGGGCCAAAAACGGCCTCCAATAAAGGTCTGGGAGGGCGGAGAAGAGCAGCTGGTGGACTTAGGTTATGCCGGGGAGATAACGCAGGTAAACACCCGGCTAATTCTGGATTTGAGCCAGAAGGGGTATATTCCCGTTATTTCTACGGTAGGTGTGACTCCCGCGGGCGAATCCCTCAATATTAACGCCGACCACGCAGCCGGAGCCCTGGCAGCAG
>CAZYHL010000265.1:0-2649 GCA_964646795.1 uncultured Syntrophomonadaceae bacterium | reverse complement strand
TCTTGGATAGGAGCAAACTCCATAATTCTTCGTGGAACAAAAATTGGAAAGAATTGTGTTGTTGCCGCTGGAAGCATAATAAATGGTGAATACCCCGATAATTCTTTAATAATCCAGAAAAGAAACACAACAATAAAACATGTCTAATGCCGAATTAAACAAAAAATCACTACCGTTTATAACTAAAACAAAACTTTTCAGCCTTCGAAACATTCTTCCCTTCTAAAAATTTTTAAACGATTATATGAAAAAAATCTTATATATAGCTACCAGCGACATTCACCTTAAAACCTTTCATTTACCAATATTAGATTGGTTTTACAAAAAAAGTTTTCATGTCGATATAGCTGTTGAAAACCGGGGGGGAATAACATTTAAAAACGTTAACGAGTTTTATAACTTAAAGTTTCCTCGAACACCTTTTTCATTGGTTTATTTTAAAACGTATAAACGTTTAAAAACAATTGTTGAAACAGGGAATTATGATCTTATTCATTGTCACACACCCCTTCCGAGTATGGTTACTCGGCTTGCAGCTAGAAAAGCAAGAAAAAAAAACACAACCGTATTATATACAGCTCACGGATTCCATTTTTTTAAGGGTTCCCCTTGGAAAAATTGGCTAATATATTACCCAGTAGAATATTTATTAAGCAAGTTTACTGATGGAATAATAACAATGAACCATGAAGATTACAATTATATTAATGGCAAAATGCTGCACAAGAACTCTTTTCTAATTCCAGGTATGGGGGTTGATGGAGAAAAATTTAAACCTTTTTCAATAGAAGAAAAAAACGAACTGAGAAAAAAACTTGGTTATAAGCCTGACGAAATTATTCTTTTATATGTTGCAGAATTTATTCCTCGCAAAAATCACAGTTTTATTATTCGTTCTTTATCTAAAATGATTTCCAACCAACCTAATTTAAAAGTAATTTTTGCTGGGAAAGGACCTCTTATAAACAGTATGAAGGTTTTAGCAAAGAACCTTAACCTTGAGGCAAGTATTGATTTCCTTGGATTTAGAAATGACATTCCCGTTTTAACTGGAATTTCTGATGTTGGAATATCCGCCAGCAAACACGAAGGACTTCCGATCGGATTACTGCAAGAAATGTTTTGTAGTTTGCCTATTGTTGCCCCTATTGAAAGGGGGCATAATGAGCTTATTGTCCATGGCCAAAATGGATTCCTTTATAAACCGAACAATGAAACAGATTTTATTTATTATTTAAACAAGTTAATTAGCAATTTTGACTTGAGAAAAAAAATGGCTGAAAAATCTCATAAAAGAGCAAATCTTTTTAGTGTTAACGTTTCATTAAAATCAATGGAGGAAATTTATAACTTTTATTTATCCTAACTTTTGTTTAAATATGCTATACTTAAAGAAACTTAAACAAAAGAGCCAATTATCTTTAAAAAATTTAGTTGGTTGGAAGACCAAAAGAAGGATTATCATTTTTTCTGTCGATGATTACGGTAATGTCAGGATTGATTCAAAACAAGCAAGAAACAATTTAGACAAGGAGGGCATAACTGCAGGTAACCGGTTTGATGCCTTTGACACTCTGGAAACGAAACAGGACCTTGAGCAATTATTTGATGTGCTAACAAGCGTTAAAGACCAAAAAGGTAAGAACGCAATATTTACTCCTTTTGCTGTGCCCAGTAACATTGATTTTGAAAGGTTAAAATCAGAAAACTTTTCAAAATATTATTATGAGTTATTACCTGTAACTTTTGACAAGTTAGCCGCTTTACAACCAGTAGCTTATCAAGGGGCCTGGGATTTATGGCAGGAAGGTCTCTCAAAAGAAATTTTAGTTCCGCAGTTTCACGGCAGGGAACACCTTAACCTGAAGGTTTTTGAAGATGCTTTACATCAAAAAGACCACAAAACCTTAAAAGTATTACAAAACAGATCCTACACAGGCATTTCTGAATCTGGTAATCCATCCATCAGTTATACTGCAGCATTTGATTTCTGGGATTTCAGGGAAACCGAAAGGTTTCACGAAATCATCAGGGATGGTTTAGCCTGCTTTGAAAGCGTTTTTGGATATGCGGCAGTTCATTTTAATCCTCCTGGCGGTAGAGAACATTCTGTGATTCACAAAACGCTTAAGGAAAACGGAATAAAATACATTGATGAACCCCTGATTAAAAAAGAGCACCAGGGAAAAGGGCGTTACAAAACATCCATCAATTACACTGGAAAAAGGAATTCTCTTGGCCAAATCATTCAGGTTAGAAACGTGGTGTTTGAGCCCACACATAAAACAAACTTCGATTGGGTTAATCAAACCTTAGAACAGATTGAGGCTGCTTTTCGCTGGAACAGGCCTGCAATCATCAGTTCGCACAGGGTCAATTTTTGTGGTCACATTGATCCAAAAAACAGAGAAAAAGGTCTTTTTGCTCTAAAAGAACTTCTTAAAAACATTGTGAAACGCTGGCCTGATGTGGAGTTTATGGCTGCCAACGAGTTGGGGGATTTAATTTCTGGTGCCTCTGATGAAAAGTAGATTGCTTTATTTTTTTTACTATCTCCGCCAAACGGATAAAAGGACTTTCTGGAAGTTACTGGATTATGCAGCCAAACAGACAGGCCGTTCAAGGACAGCCATTTTGCTTGATGCAGTC
>CAZYHL010000264.1:0-2672 GCA_964646795.1 uncultured Syntrophomonadaceae bacterium | reverse complement strand
AACAAGATTAAATTTTCCTTAGGAATATTGTATTTATCCCTCAACCAGTTAGGATCACCTGAGCTGAATTCCGATAAATTTAATCCGGTGGGAATATTAACTACGGGGGCATTTACGCCGCTGGCAAAGAGATGGTTTTTTACCGCTATGGTCGGTGTGACAACCAAATCACAGGTGTTGGCAAAATCAATGCCCAGCTTCTTGACTATTTGTCTCGAAGACTCTTGCAGCATTGGTATGTAATGAGTGTATTGGTCGTAAAGGGTATGATAGGTAAAAACCAGGGGCAGACGGTGTTTTTTTGCCACTCTTTTGCCGAGATTACCCATTAAAAAGGGTGAATGAACATGAATCAAATCCAGTTTTATTTTTTTCATGGTTGAAGAAATATTCCATGAAAGAGGGATGGCCAAAGAAAAGTTTTTTTGTGTCGGAGCCGGAACCGACGCGAATCTGTACACGCCTTCCTCTTTTTTATAGTCATTATATCGCGGAGCAAAGATAAATACCTCATGCCCATTACTTCTCATTTCCTGAGAAAATGTATCTATTGACCTGACAACTCCGCTGGTATAAGGTTTGTAACTGTCTGTAAATACCCCTATTTTCATGACAGTATCTCCTTTAAGGCGTTTGTATCTTCAAAATTAAGAGGTGAAACAACTGCCTAAGCATATGTATTTTTTTGCTTAGTATATGTTTCTTGTAAGAAAATTATATCACTAGTTCCTCTTTGAGGCAAAATTATTGTATTTTAACATCTCTTAACAAAGTACATGGCCTGCATGGCAATACTGTTTAGAACCATTTCTAAAGTAACCTGCTGCATTGACAAAAACAGCCCTTTCAGTTAAAATAGCTATTATGCAGGGGAGTAGCTCAATTGGTAGAGTAGCGGTCTCCAAAACCGTTGGTTGCGGGTTCAAGTCCTGTCTCCCCTGCCATCTAAATTAAGGCTTTTAAGGCCTTATTTTTTTTGGGGTAGATTATTTAGACAGATTTTAGACATGTTATCTCTGAGAGTTTCGCTACAATAGCCTGCACATTTATTGTTAGTTTAAATACTATTGTCATTTACCATCACTACTACATCACCTGCGCAGAGTAACTAGCTAATTAAGTTTTCAAATAGTTATCAGGTACAATGATGCCCCTTGTATTACCAAGGGACACCATTTGCAGAGTAATCATTTCTTTCGTTTTCGAGATGTTAAAGCATGATAAAAGTAGAATATTGTATTGCTTTAACTGTAAACTCAGTAACCTAGATTCTGCAATCTTGCATCAAGGGGATCGACTCCTGGTGAAAAGAACGGGTCATCATCAACTAAGTAGGGGGTCCCATTGCTTTTAA
The DNA here is from genome assembly GCA_964646795.1 of uncultured Syntrophomonadaceae bacterium. Lineage (GTDB taxonomy): Bacteria > Bacillota > Dethiobacteria > PWVN01 > PWVN01 > CAZYHL01. Next base: position 1,318 of record CAZYHL010000264.1, on the reverse strand, counting down.
TTCTGATGCGGCTATTTTTCACAGGCACAACAGGTATTTCTTTTGGTTGTTCCACCTGCGGGAACCAATTATAAGGATAGCGATGAACACGAAAGACCGGCCCGCCGGGATTCAAGAATTCCCAAACAATCTCACGATCAGGAGTTACTTCAATTACCCGGCCGCGTATAGTCTCAGTTATCAAAGTATTGCCATTTGGCAGCCGATCGGCAGAGGAACAACGATCGCTGAACAGCAAATCCGCAAAAGCCCGCTTTGAGGGATTCTGAAAATGCATCTTATCATCATTGAAAGCCCACTCTACTTTCAGCGTAACTGGATTTATCTCCAGTACACGCGAGTATGAACGGGTAGCATTGTCTAATCCGGTGGGACAGCAAGGAGTAGGTTTCCCGATCCCCGCCTGGCCGCCGTTATCGAAGATCAAAATATTTCCCTCACCGGGAAGTCCGCGGGGGATCATGTGCACATGGTGCTGGCCAACTATCTGGCCTATATCCTGCAGTTCTTTCGTCACCTCAAAGTTAGGGCCGATACGCCAGACAATATTGCCTGTTTTCCTATCAATAATAAACGATATATTAAGATTACGAATATCGGTTATCATATTGTCAGGATGAAAACGCTCATCGCCGGCATCATACCATCTATTGGAGCCAAGGTAATTCAAGTTATTTAAGTAGGTGCATTTAACATACTTTGTCTCTTCTGTTGGGGTAAAGGGTTCGGCATAGTGTTTGTGAATTACCTTTCCGATAGCTTCAACTCCCAATTGATCCCAGTGATCAAAGAGGCTCCAAGACCACAAGACATTCCCTTTTTCATCAACTTCCAAAATTTTAGTGTCTCCTACTGGATATGGGGAAAACTCAGGCAAGTTGCGATTACTCATGGAGTTAATGAGAGTTTTGCCTTTTGCCTTGGGTTCTTGTCCGGGAGCATAATAGCCAACAGGATTCCCTTCTCGTTGATAATCATGGTGTTGGCGGGCACTCATAAAGTATTCACCGGTATCAACATTAACCACCGGCTCGCCATTATTAAATTTCCACTCTAATTTACCGTCCCAGCTCATCTGTACAAGATCTACGCAATCCAACCAATATCCTTTAGCGAGACCGGTACTGCCTAAAATAGAACCACCGGGAAGCATCTTGTTGTCAAAAGCACCCAATAGACCCTTCCACTTATTTACAATATTACCGTTCATGTCATAAAGTGCAGCACCGCGGGCGCTAGAATTATCAGGTAAGGCTCCAACCATATTCAAACCGTTCCAGCATTTATCCGGATTATAGCGGACGACTCCTGTCGGATG
>CAZYHL010000263.1:0-2672 GCA_964646795.1 uncultured Syntrophomonadaceae bacterium | reverse complement strand
CACAGAAGGCTATTTTGAAATAGAAGCCGAAGAAACAAGAGCTTTCAACCTATTTTTTAGAAAAAGGAAATTATAGTGCCGGAGACAGGAGGCAACCGTATGGCCGGCAAAAAAAGTTACTATTTTGACAACGCCGCCACTTCCTGGCCAAAGCCGGAGTCGGTTTACAAGGCTGTCGACAGCGCCTTGCGTACGGGAGGCAACCCGGGACGCTCGGGGCACCGGAGCAGCCTGGCGGCCGAAAGGCTGCTTTTCAATGCTCGCGAAAAAACAGCGGCATTTTTTGGTATAGAAAATCCTTCTTCCCTGGTTTTTTCTTTAAATACTACAGATGCCTTAAACATGGCAATTAAAGGAGTTCTTGTCAAGGGCGGACACGTTATAATTACTCCCTTTGAGCATAATTCCGTCCTCAGACCCCTCAATTCCCTGGCCAGGGACGGTTCTATTATACTGGAGGAAGTACCCTGCACTTCTACGGGGGAACCTGATTTAAAAGCCTACAGGGAAATGTTTTGCCCCGATACGGCCTTGGTAATCGCAACCCATGCTTCCAATGTGACGGGACTGCTTCTGCCCGTCCGGGAGATGGCAGCCATCGCCCGGGAAAAAGGAGTACTGTTCCTTCTGGATGCGGCCCAGACGGCGGGGGCTATCCCTATAGACGTAAAGGAATTGAGACCTCATATGCTAGCTTTTGCCGGGCATAAAGGACTTCTTGGGCCGCCGGGGATCGGCGGACTTTATGTGGAAGACGGACTTTGCCTCAAGCCCTGGCGGGAGGGAGGCACCGGCAGTAAATCCCACCAAGTTTTGCAGCCGGCGGAGATGCCTGATTATCTGGAAGCGGGAACCCAGAACATTCCCGGCATAGCGGGCTTGGCGGCGGGGATTGATTACCTTCAGGAAGTGGGCTTGGCGAAGGTAAGGGAACATGAAGTCCTGCTGGCAGGTCAGCTGCGGGAGGGACTTAGGGAAATTCCCGGCATTGAGGTTTACGGCCCCGAGAATCCCTTGAAAGGGGTGGCGGTAGTATCCTTTGAGCTTGCAGGTGTGGACAGCGGCGAGGTGGGATATATCCTGGAGGAAGCATACGGCATCCTTTGCCGAACCGGCCTTCACTGCGCCCCTAATGCCCATCGGGAGCTCGGCACTTTCCCCCGGGGTACCGTGAGGCTCAGCCCCGGCGTATTTACCACAGAAGCGGAAGGGGAATATTTATTAAAGGCTGTGCGGGAAATTGGAACGGAAGCCAGATGAACGGGCTTAAGGAGTGACTGTTAATATAACGGCAAGCCTGTCGGCGGAAGGGAGGCAAAGGCATGAAAGAGGAAAAAATTAGACTGACAACTTTGACCAAAAAAGCGGGGTGAGCGGCTAAAATCGGGCCGGAGGCTCTGGCCCAGGTTTTAAGCCGTCTGCCGGAATTTAGTGACCCTCGCCTGTTGGTGGGAAGTAACACCATGGACGATGCCGGTGTTTACAAGCTGTCGGCAGACACCGCTTTGATTTTAACCCTGGATTTCTTCACGCCGATAGTAGATGATCCCTATACCTTCGGCCAGATAGCGGCGGCCAATGCTTTAAGCGATGTCTATGCCATGGGGGGAGCTCCCCTCACGGCCATGAATATTCTTTGTTTCCCCTGCAGCCCCGGTTATACGGATATTTTGGCAGAGATCCTCAGCGGAGGGGCGGAGAAGATCAGAGAAGCCGGCGCCCTGCTTGTGGGAGGCCATAGTGTAGAAGACGAGGAGCCTAAATACGGTCTGTCGGTTACCGGCATTGTCCATCCCGAACAGGTGATAACCAATGCCGGCGCCAGGGAGGGAGACATCCTCATCTTAACCAAGCCCCTCGGTACGGGCGTCCTTACTTCGGCCCTCAAAGGAGAGGTGCTGTCGGAAACAGACCTGCTGCCTGCCGTGACAGCCATGGCAGCCCTTAACAAGGCGGGAGGGGAAGCAATGCAGGAGACAGGCGTTTCGGCGGCAACGGATATAACGGGTTTCGGTTTTTTGGGACATGCTTTTGAAATGGCCCAGGCCAGCGGCAAATCAATGAAAATCAAGGCAGCCGCTCTTCCTTTGCTGCCCCGGGCTCTGGAAATGGCGGAAATGGGTATCCTTCCCACCGGGCTGCATAACAATCGGAACTACCTTGGGGACAACATCACGATATCGCCGGAGGTGCCTTTGGCCTTGGCAGATCTCATGTATGACCCCCAAACCTCCGGCGGCCTGCTGATATCGGTTCCTTCCAGGCATGAAAAGATGCTCCTCGAGAGGCTTAAGGCTAGAGGAGTACAAGCCGCGGCGGTAGGCGAAGTGGTGGCGAAAAGACTGGCAGCGGTTTATGTGGAATTGTAAAGCAAGCAAGGAGGCTGAAAGTGGAACACAGTTTTTTTATGAGGATAGCTCTGGAGGAAGCCCGAGAGGCCTTTAATAAGGGAGAAGTGCCTATCGGGGCCGTTGTCGTCCGGGCGGGGGAAATAATTGCCCGGGCCCATAATTTAAGGGAGACATTGAAGGACGCTACCGCCCACGCGGAGATTCTTGCCCTCCGCCGGGCCGGGGAGCTATTGGGCGGCTGGCGCCTCCTTGACTGTACATTATATGTCACAATTGAACCCTGTCCCATGTGCGCCGGAGCTCTGGTACAGGCCCGGCTGC
>CAZYHL010000262.1:0-2678 GCA_964646795.1 uncultured Syntrophomonadaceae bacterium | reverse complement strand
TCTTCACCTTGACGGTGACAGGGAGTATCTTTCCGAATGTCTCAGGGCTTATGTTGCGTTAGGGATAAAAGTCACGGCAAAATATTGCCCCGAAGAAAAACAACCTCATGTTGTTTTGAACTTATTGAAAGAATTGCAGCCTGATATGCTCGTGCTAACCGGCCATGACTCCTTTAACAAAAAAATGCTGAAACAAAATAATTTTCATTCACTGGATAGTTACCGCCATTCTCGTTATTATATCGAAGCAGTGAAGACAGCCAGAAAATACGAGCCCGGAAAGGATGACCTGGTTATTTTTGCCGGCGGCTGCCAGTCATACTATGAAGCTTTGCTGGAAGCAGGTGCCAATTTTGCCAGCTCTCCCCGTCGTATCCTAATTCATGCCCTGGATCCCGTCTTCGTTATTGAAAAAATCTGTTACACGAGTATTAATGAATCCGCAGACGTAAGGGAGGTTATGAGCAGCACTATTACGGGTTTAGACGGATTAGGAGGGATTGAAACCAGAGGAAAGTTCCGTTTAAGCCTGCCCCGGTCGCCTTACTAAAGAGCACAAATTTCACAAATTATAAAAAATGTCATTGATTATTGCTTGACATCAACTTCACATCAATGGTATAATACTACATTTACTTGACATACTGCCTCTATTATGTTAAACTAAATTAGATATTTGTAAAAAATAATTGAGGTGATGGCATGGCGGCAAAGAATCTCCTGGGGCAAATTCGCAAACATCTAGAATGCCACGTTGGTGAAGAAATACGGCTTAGGGCAAACCGGGGTCGTCGGAAGACATTGGAAAAGACCGGAGTCCTGGAGAGCACCTATCCCTCAATATTTATTGTCCGGGTAGAAGAGGAAACCTACAGTCAACGGCTTTCCTTCAGTTATGCGGATGTTTTGACGGAGATGGTTCAGTTAAGCTTTGTAGGGTCGGATGAAAAAGATATTCCTTTAACAGTGGCCAAATAAGATTATTTTAGTGTAACCCCCTCTTTAGGAGGGGGTTCTTTTTTTGCTTCTCTTTCATACTCTGAACTAGAAGAGATGAAAGGGGACTTTTTTTATGGAGAAGCCGCGAGGGTTTAAAGATATTTGCCGCCAAATTTTAAAGAAAAAAAACGTTGTGGGAGTGGGTATGGGCTTTAAAGAAATAAAGGGAAGAACTACGGATGAGTTATCAATAATAGCTTTGGTTAGAAAAAAGCAGCCTTTGGAGGTTCTCAACAAGACAGACAGAATTCCCGCAAGTTATAACAGTTTCTATACGGATGTTCAAGAAGCGGGAGATATTCGTCTTTTATTCAAAACAGAGGAGGCAGAGGAAGAAAGCAGGACCGGCAGAAGCCGCCCTGCAATGGCAGGAATCAGCATAGGCCATTACCTTTCTACGGCCGGAACCTTGGGAGGAGTAGTCAGGGATAATATAACAGGTCAAATGATGATCTTATCCAATAACCATGTCCTTGCTAATGTTTCGGACGGAAGAGACGGCAGGTCCTTTAGAGGTGACCCTATCTATCAACCGGGTCCTGTTGACGGCGGTACGGATAGGGATCTTATCGCGCGACTGGAGAGGTTTATTCCCTTGTCCAAAGAGGAAACGACACCTTCCTGTCCCCGGGCTCTTGCCTTTGGCAGACTTTTGAACTTTTTGCCCCTTGTGAGAAAAAGGGGATACCGCGTTCAGCTGATGAAGTTGAACGAAGAAGGAAATCTGGTTGATGCGGCTCTGGGTTCCCCGGTAGAAGCCGACAGCTTAAACCTAGAAATCCTTGGCCTCGGCCTGGTAACAGGGGTTGCCCGGGCCGTAGTAGGAGAAACCCTTTATAAAAGCGGCAGGACCTCCGGGGTTACTTTCGGGCGGGTTAAAATACTGGAAGCCTCTGTTTGGGTAAATGTATCTCTGACATCTCGCAGCCTGATGCATGAACAGATAATTACCGAGGCTATTGCCAAGCCCGGAGACAGCGGATCCCTGGTATTGAATAGCCAAAACCAAGCCGTTGGCCTTCTTATGGCCGGTTCCGAATTAGTGACTATCAGCAACAACATTGAGAATGTCGAAACCCTTCTGGATATCCGTGTCAAGCCTATATAAACATGGGAACACTTTTAGGAAGTAAAACAAGCTCGAGGCGTTAAAAAAGCACAATTTACAGTACCTCGCATATATTATATTGATTAAAAATTAAGAAAGGAGGATACTCAATGCACGAGCTTAGCTTTGTAACAGAATTGTTGAAAGTAGACCATGTGGTTGGAGAAAATGCCCGCCAGGAATCCCTAGTGCGAGAAATAACCATTCCTTACTTTGTTCGCAAAATAACTGAAGTTGAATCAAGGGTTATGGATATAACATCCCGGGTTATCGATAATAAAGTAATTGTTGAAGGTACATTAGCCAAACATATATTATTTGTTGACGATGAGACGGCCAGACTAAGGGAGTTTACCGTTCCCAATGAAAAGTTCACTACTTTTGTAGATGTCCCCGGAGCGGAGCCGGATATGAACGTCCAGACCCGGGTAAGGGTTGAGTTTGTGGGGCATCAGGAGCTGAGAAGAGATACAACGGGTACTATTTTTCGCCAGACAGCGGTTTTGGAGGTATTTGCCAAAGTAACCCGGCCAATCCAGCAAAATGTTGTTGTAGATGTCAAGAATGTAGA
>CAZYHL010000261.1:0-2685 GCA_964646795.1 uncultured Syntrophomonadaceae bacterium | reverse complement strand
TATTGAGGCTGCGTCTTAAGTACGAGAGGGCACTATCGATATTCATGGAACCAACTACAACATCTTCAATTATTCTATCCAGATAGTTTTCCCCTGCCAGGACTTCTCCTTCCAGAGCTTGCTGGTATTCTTGAACAGTGGGAGAGGTTATCAAGGTGTGTTCAGGTATAATGCCCAGCAGAACCCCGTTTTCCTCCAGGAGCGGTTGGTAGATGCCCCGGGTTTTATCAAGCAGCGGCCGGCGGACATTATTGAAGATATGGCCCGTTACCTCAAGACCTTTGTTTTTAAGCACCTGGTCTCTGAAGATGGCGCTGTCAAGACTGAAATCATTAATAATCTTAGTAATGACCAGTACCCGGGCATCGAAGTCTGCGGCCAAGGTATAATCATCTATTTCGAGGCTGGAAGTAATATAGGATTCATTGCTTCCTTCAACTAATAGGATATCAGCTTTCTCTTGCAGTTTATCAAAGGAAGTGAGAATAAGGCTTTTCAGCTGACCTGTCCTTTTTGTGTGCCCTACCGTCAGGAGATATGGACGGTACCGAAAAGGCGAGATGTTATCATAGGGCAAATCCAGGCCGAGGAGTTCTTTCATCAGGACAACGTCGTCATCCACCTTTTTGCCCGGTTCTCCTCCCCTGCTCTTTGGTTTGAAGTAGGCCACCCTGAACCCTGCTTCTTGAAAAGCCTTAGCCAAGCCTAAGGCTACCACTGTTTTTCCGCTCCCCGCCGTGCCCATCAAGTATAATACCTTCGGCATGGGTAACACCACCTTTTTCATATATTTTACGTTTGGTCGCTTTCAATAACAGTGAAATCCGGTGAAAGAGAAATCTTAATATCAATAGCCGATAAGCCTTGAGCGTAGGCAAAAATCGGATTAATATCCATTTCTGAGATTTCAGGGAAATCCAAAGACAAACGCGCCAGGCGGGCGATACAATCTACTACCGCTTCAACATCACAGGGTTTTTCTCCGCGAAAGCCCTTCAGCAGGGTATAAGCTTTGGTTTCTTTCAGCATAGCCCTGATTTCCTGGAGCGAGAGCACGTGAGCCAGCCGAAAACTGACATCTTTCAGTAAATTTACATATATCCCGCCCAGGCCAAATGCAATCATCGGACCGAACTGGATGTCCCTTGAAATACCTGCAATTATCTCTGTGCCTTTGGGCATCATTTTTTGGATTTCTACACCGATAATATTGGTTTGAGGGAAAAAACGCTGGACTGAATCCATAATTTCAGTATAAGCTTGCCTGACTTCTTCCCTGTTAGAAAGCCCCATTTTTACACCGCCGACATCAGTTTTATGCTGTATTCGTGGGGAAGCGATTTTCATAACTACCGGATAACCGATTTCCTCGGCAAATAAGCACGCCTCTCTTGGACCAGCTGCTATTTTTATGGGAGCGGCCGGTATGCCATAAGCATCGGCTACTTTAACGGCTTCACTGCCTAAAAGAACCAGGCGCCGCTTTCTTAGCACATCGTAAAAAACAGCTTTTACGGCATTTGTATCTATATCTTTAAAGGTAATGCCGTTTAATTTATTTTGATTCAGGTATGTTTGCGCTTTAATATATTGAACCATGCCGGTGGCGGATCTGACGGCGGCTTCAGGGAAGGTAAAGGTGGGAATGCCGTTATCGGCAAGGATTTTCATTCCTTCGGCTGTAGCTTCACCACCCATGTAAGAGGCAAATAATAGTTTTTCGGGAAATTTATTTTTCATCTCGATGATTGTACTGGCTGTATTTGTCGGATTGTTTACGGCAGTAGGCGAGAGCAAGACCATGACTATATCGACATTTTCATCCAGCATTACCTTCTCCATGGCAAGTCGGTAGCGGTTGTCGGCGGCATCGCCCAGCAAGTCTACAGGATTATATAGGTTGGCTTCACTGGGAAGATCCTTTCTTAGAGAGGTTATGGTTTCTTTGGTAAAACGCGCCATTTTCAAACCATTGGCCTCAATGCTGTCTGTCGTAATAATACCGGGACCACCTGAGTTAGTAATTACAGCAACCCTATCTCCGCTGGGGAGGGGTTGGGAGGAAAAGGAAGCAGCCAGATCAAAAAGCTCCTCCATGGTTCGAGCTCTAAGCACACCGCTTTGCTTGAAAGCCGCCTCATAAGCCCGGTCGCTTCCGGCTAAGGCTCCTGTATGGGATGTGGCCGCTTGGGCTCCGGCCCGGCTGGAGCCTGACTTGAGTACGATTATCGGTTTTTTTTGGCTGACTTCCCTGGCGGCTTCCAGGAACTTGATACCGTCCGTCACATCCTCGATATAACACAATATAACCTTGGTGTTCTTATCTTTGCCGCAGTTTTCAATAAAATCGGCTTCACTTAAATTTGCTTTGTTACCCATGCTGATAAACCTGGAAAAGCCCATGCCGGAGGTAAGACTCCAATCCAAGATGGAAATCAGCATAGCGCCGCTTTGGGAAATGAAAGCAATATTGCCCTGTTTGGGGAAGCCCTTGGCAAAAGAAGCGTTCAAGGGGGTGTGAGTATCTATCAAGCCAACGCAATTAGGACCCATCATGTTCATGCTGTATTCCTGGCAGAGCTTAACAAGCTTTTTTTCCCTTTCCAAACCCTTGGTGCCCGTTTCTTTAAACCCCGCAGTAATGACTACCAGATTTTTGACGCCGGCTTCACCGCATTCCTTGAC
>CAZYHL010000260.1:0-2699 GCA_964646795.1 uncultured Syntrophomonadaceae bacterium | reverse complement strand
CGGCTCCGGCTGCTTCCAGTTGAGACTTAACAGCGGGATCAGCCGCAACGGCAGCTGCTGCATTTGTTTTGGCAGTAGTCAGCACTGTTGCAACCGATTCTTGTATTTTTAGGGTTAACAATGAATCGGCTTCTGCAATTTGAGCGTTCAGCACATCGATCATGGCTGCGGGATCAAAGCCCAAATAACTTAATTGGATTTCGTCTATTGCTATCCAGTTGACATCGGCTGCTTCGGCTTTGATACCGATTTCGGCCGTTCCTGCGGTTACTATGAAAGGAACAGTAATAACAGTATCAACGAAAATTCCCGACAGGGCATCGTTGGCATAAACATGCAAATTGTCCGTTGCTCCTCCTTTGCCCTGAGCGGCAACAGTCAGTTCATACTTGCCGTTGGGCAGGTCGTTGATGATCTGATAGATTTTACCGGTCATGGGTTTGTTTTCGGGAGGCGTCCAGCCTTCAAAATAGGGAACTGTACCATTGACAAACTGAGCATCAGTACCGGTTCCCTGATTGTTAACCGTGCTGGTGAAAGCATAAGACCAACCAGTTTTGCCTTGATTGGCGCCTGGATTTACAACTTTTGAAGTCATGTCCATAGGATTGGCCGGTGAGGTATTGGCCACATTGTAATTATATATGGCAGTTTCCAGCTCATCGGCAGCGGTTTCCAACGCTGCAAGAGCAGCCTTCATGGTTGCTGTTGAGCCTAGTGGACAAGTGGTGGGAACAGCCTCAAAAGCGGCAATGGCCGTTTGCAGGGCAGCAGCTTCTTCGCCGGTGCCATCTCCGTAAAGGGTGGTGGCTTCGGTGAGCAAAGCTGTTCTCTGATTTAACACACTGGGCGGAAAACTCGTGCCCGAAGCAACCAGCCTGACATCGTCCACAAACATGCGATTTTGTGCAGCAGAGGGAGAATTGGCAGTTGCGGAGAGTAAAACGGGGCTGCCTTCTTCTACAACAAAGACCAAATCAATGTTTTCCCAGCCTGTACCTACGGGCGATGCGACTACGGTATCAACGTTAGTAGAAACACCCAGAATGGCCTTATGTCCATCAGGCGAAGCCACCTTGAAGCTGACCTCATTATAGCCTGCAGGCATGCCATTAAGTGCTTGTTTCAAGGTAAGATGGTTAGCACTCCAACGCAAGCGTGCAAAATAAAACTGAGTGCCTTCTTCTGCTCCGAGAGGTAAAGCATTGCCATCAACATCTTGTCCGGTTGATAACAAACCTTGATCCCATTCGTCATAAACAGGATAATCTACAGTCCAGCCTTGCGGTTCCCAAATGCCTTTTCCTGCCTCGGTAATTCGGGTCGAGATTGTGGATTCGAAACCTGGATTAGTTACAAAAAGATCAGTAACTTCCGATACTTCGTCAGCGAAAACGACAATGCGCGTAATCCAGGTGCCACCATTGCTATAGGTGTTTTTGCCCGAACTGCTTGTTGGCGTAATTTTCACTACAACAGGAGCATCCATCCCCAGTTTAGCGGAAACTTTCATCAGGTTGTAGGAGCTGGCTCCCAACCAGGTTGAGTCAGTATTGACATCGTTGGTAATGAGAATACCTCTGCCACCGGTTCCCCATCCTTCTACGTAAATAGAATCGCAAAAGGGCAGGTTCAGGCTAAGAAAAACATTACCGGGGTCTTCTTCTGTCTTGCTGATTTCGATGCCATAAGCGACGCCATCGGTAACTCCCAAAACATTGGGAAAGAATACGGTGTCTTTTTTGGCAGGATCCAGGCTGCGGCTCTTGTAGGTCCAGCCTGCCCCGTCGAAAAAGTCGGGAGCGGTGAACGAGCCGGCACTGTTAGGAATATCTCCTGTGTTATACACCTGCACATTCCCTGCTTTCAACGAAGGAAGTGCAATAAACAGCGCCAAAAGCGCCATTAGTAATTTTGTAGGTCTTTTCATAGAGCTTAATTTAGAGGTTAAAAATGTGAGGTAAATGTTTCATTGTTTAAGGTTTTGATGCCTGTGTTTTTTTTGTAAATATAAGCCCGGACTTAACCTCGCCTTGTATGGTGAGTTTCAGTCCGTTGTGAATTTTACGGTATTTTATGTTTTGTTCTCAGCAGCCTGTAAGCTTAAATAACACAAAAAACAAGGTCAAATATACAATTAAATCGTTTATAAAAGCAGAATAATTATAGTAATTTAACCAATAAGCCATAACAGTCACAAACTGTTTGTTAATAAACAAGCCCGGCTCTTAAAGCCGGGCTTGTGAAAAAGATGCAAATAATCTCAAGAAAGATGCTTAATCTCAGAGCAGCACCTTAGTGACAGAGTTGTCGAGTTTGATCAGGTAGACCTGTCCTTGTTGCAGTCCTTCGATGGCGTTGATGCCTTGCTGTAGCTGCAAGCTTCTGAGTTGTTTGCCCAGAATGTTGTAGATCTGCAATGTCTGGTTATGATCTGCCGTCACAAAGAGTACACCGTTTTGGCTGAAGATTTTGGCGGCTTTGGCCTCTTGTTGCCTTGGTGCAAGGATGCCGGTCTCTGTGGTGTAGGAGGCCAGAGCTCCGATGTATCTTCCCTTGGTTCCTGCCGTGTACAGGGGCGAGGAGACGTGGATCAGGAGTTTTTCACTGTCCTGGAAGATTTCATCTATGAGCAGGCTGGACATAAAGAGATCGTTTCTGGCAAAAGTCATCAACTCGGTATCTCCTTCGGTGACGGG
>CAZYHL010000259.1:0-2707 GCA_964646795.1 uncultured Syntrophomonadaceae bacterium | reverse complement strand
TAGAAAGACTAAAAAAACCAATTTTATTTCCGGAGTATGAATATGAAAAAAATGGGGTTGAAGATCCAAGAATTACTTACTTAGATGGAATATATTATATTTTTTATACTGCGTATGATGGTAGAAATGCTCATATTGCATATGCAACTAGTACTGATTTAATTAATTTTACAAAAAAAGGACTTGTTTCACCAAATATAACATACGATGAGGCAATTGAGATTTTTTACAATAAAAATTTGGGCGAAAGATATTTCATTCAAAAACTCTATTTAGAAAAAGAAATTAAAAAAAATGATCTTTTATGGGAAAAAGATGCACTGCTTTTTCCCAAAAAAATAAACAATAAGTATGCCCTTTTACATCGTATAAGACCGGATATTCAAGTTATTTATTTTAATGAATTTAGTGATTTAACAGATGATTATTGGAGAGATTATTTAAAAGATTTAGAAGAATATACTATTATTAAGCCTAAGTTTGAGTTTGAGAAAGAATATGTAGGAGGTGGTTGTCCCCCAATTGAGACAGAGTACGGATGGCTTATTATTTATCATGCAGTAGAAGAAGTTAGTACTTTGGGAAAAGTTTATTCAGCAGGAGTAGCTCTTCTTGATATTAATAATCCTTTAGTAGAAATTGGAAGACTGGAAAAGCCGTTATTTTCACCGGACAGTTTTTGGGAGAAAAATGGAGTTGTAAACAATGTAGTTTATCCAACAGGAGCTGTTATTAATGGAGATACTATTTCTATTTATTACGGCGCCGCAGATAAATTAATTGCCATGAAAGCCTTCAGTCTTAAGGAACTACTGTCAAGGCTTAAAAAAGTCTCCTAATAAAATTATGAATACAAAAAATAAAGATATATCGTGGATTGTGTGTTTGTCAACTTTTCCTCCAAGACAATGTGGGATTGCAACTTTTGCAACTGATTTGACCAATGCGATTGAGAAAATGTATGGACCATCAATTAAAGCAAAAATTGTTGCGATGAATATAGCAGAAACTAATCAATTTCCCTATCAGGACAAGGTAATTTTTCAAATAAATCAAAATTTAAAAAAAGATTATATAAATATTGCTGATAAACTAAATAAGATTAAGGAAGTAAAACTTATTAATATACAACATGAGTTTGGTATTTTTGGAGGAGAATACGGTTCGTATTTACTTCTTTTCTTAAAAAAAATAAAAAAGCCTGTTTTTGTAACATTTCATACAGTTCTCTCAAAACCTGAAAAAAAGATGCTTCGTGTAGTTAGAGAAATAGCAAAACATTCAAAAGGGATAATTGTTATGACTGCATTATCAAAAGAGATTCTTAAAAAGGAATACAAGATAGAAAATAGCAAAATTAAAATAATTCCCCATGGAATTCATAATGTTTCTTATAAAAGCAGTAAGCAGTCAAAATCTGAATACGGATTTTCCAATAAACTAATTCTTTCAACATTCGGACTTTTAAGTTCTGGTAAGGGCATAGAGTATATATTAGAAGCGCTGCCCGGTGTTATAAAAAAAATCCCTAATGTTAGATTTCTTATAGCTGGAGTTACGCATCCGGCTGTTTTAAAACAAGAAGGAGAGGTATATCGTAATTTTTTAATTAAAAAAATAAATGAACTAAATTTAAAAAGATATGTTTCCTTTTATAATACATATTTTGATATAGGAAAACTTCTAAAATTTCTAGAAGCCACTGATGTTTATTTATCGCCAAGTTTAAATCCTGCTCAAACAGTATCCGGTACTTTATCATATGCTCTTGGAAGTGGACGTCCTGTTATATCAACAGCTTTTTCTCAAGCAAAACAAGATGTCACAAGTGATGTTGGTATTCTAGTTGATTTTAGAGATCCTAAAGCATTTGAAGAAGCAATTATTAAGCTATTAAGTAATAGTCAGCAACGTTTGCAAATGGGTAAAAATGCTTATTTTCATACCAGACACATGCTGTGGGAAAATGTGGCAATTTCTTATGTAAGATTTTTTTTGAAAAATACAAAGGAATTAGTCAAAGGGCAAAGAAAATATCCGGCGGTAAAACTTGATCACTTAATTAAATTAACAGATGATTTTGGAATGATTCAATTTGCAAAACTTAATGAGCCGGATATTTCATCAGGCTATACTTTAGATGATAATGCCAGAGCTTTAATCGTTGCGTCTTGTTATTATAAAAAATTTAAAACAAAGTCTTCCTTAAAGCTTATTTTAACATATTTAAATTTTATTAAAGGCGTAGCTAAAGAAGATGGATATTTTGATAATTACGTTAACTCTAAAAGGGAAATTGATAAACAAAGAAATATTGATGAGAAATCAGAGGATTCAAGTGCCAGATCTCTTTATGCTTTAGCTGTAGTTTCAACCAATGATCAAGTCTCCAAACAGCATAAGAAACAAGCGGACAATCTTTTGGAACAAAGCTTTAAAAAAAATATTGTCTTTTCATCTCCTCGTGCAATGGCATTTTATATTAAAGCATTAAGTAAGGTGTATATAAAAAGAAAAGATCCAAAAATTCTTCCAATTTTAAGATTTTACTGTGAACAATTAGTAAGTCTTTATGAAAAAAGCTGTACAAAGGATTGGCAGTGGTTTGAACATTACTTAACATACTCAAATGCTGTTTTAATTGAGTCATTGCTTTATGGATATAGGATATTAAAAGAGGAAAGATATTTTGATGTTTCCAAAAAAA
>CAZYHL010000258.1:0-2739 GCA_964646795.1 uncultured Syntrophomonadaceae bacterium | reverse complement strand
ACCTGTGAAGTATTGAACGATGAGGTTATCTTTGAGTTAGAGCTGCCCGGCAATTATTACAGAGCTAAAAAATATGGCTTATATACCGCCGATAATTTGGTCTTCGGTAGGGGGAAAAGGTTGGGCACATTGGCGGAAACACCAAGCGAGGAGAAAACTGGTTTTTCTTTAAAGGCTACCAGTCTGCCCCGGGAGTATAACCTTGCTTTCAGCAAAGAAACGGAACGGCTTGCCATAAGCGGCATTTTCCCAAAAGGGATTAAAGTAAATCTGATACTACAAAAATTCCTTAAACAAAAGATTTATCATCTGGCTGAAGTAACGGAGCAGACCAACATTTATTATATCAACCGGACAGGGCTGACGGGCAGGTACGATATTTACTTGGAAATCGATGGTGAGGTGTATGATACCGGCAAATATGTGATTTTTGGCGAGTAGCTTTTTTGACGGCAAATAGCTGTGTCAAGCGTTTTTGAAAATGTCCCAAAGAATTTAAAAGATTAGCACCAGCATAAGTTGGTGCTTTCTTGTTTTTTTAATAAGCGATTTCTTGTGAATAAATGATTTCCTCAAATGCTCTATAGTTATCAGAACGATGATGTTTTTGAGCCTTTACGTATTCAGTGAAGGCATTATCTCTCCAAGGATGGTTCATTGGTGGTATGTAGCGTTTTTTCACCTTGACGGCTGTTGTAGGGAAGTCAAAGTTTTTAGATTTTTTTTCATGATTGGGGACTTCGTCAAGAGCATATACTTTTTCTCCGATTGAGGTGAATAGCCGGCCATCGAAAGCTTGAATTACTAAACACGATGTTCCCTGGTGGTAGTAAACGGGTAAGCTCTGGCCGTTCACCGGCTTGTAGAATTTGTTATTGAACCGTATACAATGTCCGCTATCAATCTTTCTTTTAGCAATTACAGCTAATGTTAGGTTAATGTCATGGGGATTTGGTTGCTTTTCAAACACTGATTTGGTATAGTCAATGGGCAGAGCAAAAATGGCATTGAATTCTTTTATGTAGGAGTTCAAGAATTCATTAGCCTGCTCTAGGGTGGTTGCGCCTGCTAATCTAAGCTCGATTGGTAGGCGCGATTGTAATGTCTGGAACATTCTTTCGACCCGGCCCTTTGCCTGCGGAATGCTTGTCGTATTAATATTTACTCCTAGCTGCTTACAGGCGTATCCAAACTGAGTGAAGGTATCCTCTTCGATGGAAGGGGATTTTTTTGATTTAAACTCGAAAACAGTACGCCGATCCGTGTAGAAAAGATAGGGAATACCATGGTTTGTTAAGATCTGATGAAAAACATTGTAATACCCTTTAAGTGTTTCTTGTGTGTCAAAGTAAGCTCCTACAATGCTTCCTGTGGCATCATCCACGGCTAGGTGTAAAAATGTTTTATTAGCACCAAACCAAATCTCCTGAGAGGCATCCATTTGAATCATTTCTCCAAAGTAAGTACACCGAGGTCTTCGAGGATGGGCATCTTCAATGTCTACAATTTTTTCCTGGATAATGTTCAGTTCTTTCTTTGTTTTTGCTTGTTTCTTTTCTTCTTCCAATTGCTTTTTAATCATTTTCTTCATTGATCTTGTAGCTAGGGGAGATATGATCTTTTCGTCCATAAGAATGGTACGAATAGTGCTTCGAGATGCATCGATCCCTTCCGTTCTTTTAAGCAGTTCACAGAAATGAGTAAAGTTTGCCCCGTGATATTTGTTTAGATAAAGATCTAGAATCAAAGTCTTAGTTCCGTGCGGTAGAGCATGGGTAGGCTTCTTGCCGCGATTACCATGAGTGAAGAAATCTTTCCCTTCTGTCTTGTAGCCTTGAATCAGGCGGTTTATGTGTCGTCTTGTACACCCAAGCTTGAGAGCTGCGCTGTTTTTATTCCCATCTGTTTCGACCAACTTCTTAATGATTTTATACTTATAAGCTTCTTTCATTCTTAAATCTACCTTTCTCATTTTGTTCACCTCGCTGAAAATAAAACACACGAGGTTTATTATACAATGATTTAAACAATCGGGACATATTCACTTGACTCTTAACGAGACATTATCATATGTCAATCAGACAAGCAAAATAGGCAAGCTCTTAAATTCTTGCATGAATAGAAATTAGATGTTATAATATCGTAGTTGTAAATTGTTGTTATAGGAATATGTTTTAATCAATTGTTGTACTATTGTTGTAAATAGGCACTTTTTAGCGGGAATTTGAGAACTTCAACAAGACAAAAAGCCAATAAACACGGGTATTATCGGGGCGTGGCGCAGCTTGGTAGCGCGCTTGACTGGGGGTCAAGAGGTCGCAGGTTCAAATCCTGTCGCTCCGACCATAAAAAAGCCTTTAACCACGGTACTTTATAAGCCGTGGTATTTTTGTGTCTTAATTTAAAATAGGCTAAAGTATATAGAACTAATGCCTGCATTTGAGCAAGGACTAGAAAACGTAGTAAGAACAGTAAAGAAAGTAAAAGGTGAACCAATAGAAAAACCACTATTAGAATACGTCAGAAGCAAAATGACAAGTACAGGGGAATAAAAAAAGCGGGGATATCTTTTAAACCCCGCTAAATCCTTATTAATAATGTAATTCGATTTTTATCCCATATGTATCTGTTTTTGTACGAACCCTATCTTCTGTGGCCGAATGAAAGTATATAAATCAACCAACACACAAAAATCCCACAAAATCTAATAGAAAATGACAAAGCTATTTACATTAACCA
>CAZYHL010000257.1:0-2742 GCA_964646795.1 uncultured Syntrophomonadaceae bacterium | reverse complement strand
GCACCGGACTTTTAATCCGGGTGTCGAAGGTTCGAATCCTTCATGGCTCACCATATATGCAAAAGTGGCGGAACGGCAGATGCGCTAGGTCAAGATTTCGTGCCCGTATGCGTGTTCCAGGAAGCCTTAAAAAAATGGGAGTTCCGGATGTTAAAAGTTCGGAATTCTTTTTTTCGCTAGGTAAGGGTATTTTAGTATATTATTGATTACTTATAATCAATTATTAAGGCCCATACAAAGACACTGGATTCAGCCAACTTTTCATTTTGCCAAATTTAATAAAATTATCAATGTAATTGAGTTCATCTATCAGTAATTGTTTAAAGAAAAATCTAATCCTGTCGCATACTAAACATTCTTTATATGACTGGGCATGTAGTATTACCGCTCCCTGTAAGGCGTTTATCAATATTCTATACATATAATCATCATCCAGTACCTCTGTATTATTTATGGTAAGGGTTGCCTTAGAAGGACGTTTTGGCAAAGGAATTCCATAATGTTTGAGTTCTTTTTCGAGTTTTTCTGTTTGCTTTTCCAAGGAAATCTGACCCATTTTTAATATGGCCTTAAAATCGATATCGTGAATAGTGCTTAGATAATACTCCGTTGTTCTGATATTGTCATACCGAAGAGTCAAATGGTCCCACAGGTTGGCGGCTTCAGATAAACTAAGCTTTTCTTTAACGGTTGTTGGTATATGCTTATATAATGGCGGGGCTGATAGCCAGCCCTTAAGGTGGAGATACTTTACCAATGTGTCCATTTCGTCTATTGTTTTTAGTGCCATTTTTTTAAATGTTTTACGAACATAATCATTGGTAACTGTAGACCTCATTGCTTTTGACATATTCTCAATATGTTCCTGGTAATAATGTAGCAGGTCTAAGGCGATAAATTCATCGGCAATAATATCTTTTGTATTAGCAGAACTACTGTAGGTTCGGTTTCGGTCAGGTGTCTTAATGGCAAATGTCTTTGCAAGCTTTTCTAATATAGCAATATTTTCGTTTAATGCTTTTATTATTCCTTTAAGTATTCCCTTTAAATCTATATCGTGTGCCAAGGATTCATGGTTTTGTAAAAGTTCTACTGTCAAATATTTGGAACATAAAATATCCCAAATATTAAAAGCTTCTCTAATATCTATTAATTGCTGGCGTTTTTCCATTTTAATAAACAATAGTCACACTGCCTTCAAATTATTTATAATAAACCATAATTTTAGTATTTTTAAAACAGATGTAATTTATTCAAGCTCATAAAATATGGTATTAGGGCTAGGTATTTTAGCTTGCAATCGGTGAAAAAAGCCGTTATAATAACTTGGTAGGGAAATTTGCCCTCGGGATTGAGCTTCTGCATCCTGTAATTCTTCCTTGCGTTAGGGGGAAGTTAGAGATCAGACAAGGTAAAAAAGCTCCAATAATATGCGAGAGTGGCGGAACGGCAGACGCGCTAGGTTCAGGGTCTAGTGCCCGTACGGGTGTGAGGGTTCAAATCCCTCCTCTCGCACCAAAAGTAATACGATCGATTGATAAATATATTTTATCAGTAGATGGTTTTATTTTGCCATGAAAAGCCCGGAAATAAAGCCGTTCCTGCTTATACCCCAAGTTATTCCAATGCGTCCCCTTGGTTGCCTCTCTCCCAGGGAATTCCTAGACTATACTGTGTCCAATATGTTTGACAAACCTAAAAGGCTCATCTGAAAATAAACAAATTTTCTATTAATAAACACAGAAGTAAATGCTATAATTACTTAAAATAACTTATTATGAAAGTATATTACGAATAGTTATACAGCCTCTTGGCTATGAATATGGAGCCCATTGGACTATAACGAAATATCATCGTGCTTCAAATGGGAATAGATATGTTAGAGTATCCACGTGGGGTGAAAACCGTTATATCAGTTATGATACGTGGTTTGATTCTACAGCTTATTATGGCGGCGGATTGATTTATTTCAAATAAAGTATCATATTATTATAAAAACAACGAAGAGATAGATGTACGGTTTGGACCAGAAGGACCAATAGTTGATTACCCTGAAATAGATAGGTATAACACATGGTTTAGACTCGAATAATACGAAAAGAGTATTGACCTGTACCCGAATTACCAGACACACAACATTTAGAGGGTTCTTCTAGCATAGCTCTCCAGGGTTACTTTGAGAATATATTTAATTCATGATGACAACTGTCAGTAAAAACGTCAGCTGAATACATCAAGAGTACAAATTAGTATTATGTTCACATAAAAGCCTGCTTTAAGCAGTAGGCAATTTAAGGAGGGCAACTAACTCATGCCAAAAGCGCGCAAGATGCTTAGTGATTGGGATGTTCCGTATATACAGTCGCTGGTGAAATTAATTGAAACACAAAGCAAAACAACACTGGCCTTTTGGGCGGTTGATTATGCCGAGCGAGTTATCTTGCCGTTGTGGAGAAAGTACGATCCGGACGACCTGCGTCCTCAAAAGGCACTTAAAGCGGCGCGGGAGTGGTTGGCGGGAGCAATAAAGTTGCCGCAAGCAAAAAAGGTAATCCTTGAGTGCCACGCTGCCGCCCGGGAAGCAGATGCAAGCCCTGGTGCGCAAGCTGCTGCAAGGGCAATAGGCCAGAGCGCATCGACAATTCATTCGGCAAGCCATTGTATTGGACTAGCTCTATATGGCGCTTTGGCGGTAGCCTATGATAAGCTTGGAACTGATGCTCCCTGGAAGCGGCTGGAGGA
>CAZYHL010000256.1:0-2743 GCA_964646795.1 uncultured Syntrophomonadaceae bacterium | reverse complement strand
GCTCGCTTCACGGCCGCTTGGCTTCTTTTCTTCCCTGTTCAGTTTTCAAAGAACTCTATTATATTATCTTTGTTCCTCTTTAGTGCAAGCCTTATAATAGCATAATAAAATATTGCTGTCAAGCCCGACTTGTCCTATTTTTCCGCCTTTTATAGCATTGGTTCAGGCTTAAAAACAGGGACTTTTTCCTGATTTCTAAGTTTACGTTGCCTCTAATTGTTTAAACCATTATTTATTCGTTAATGAATAACCGAGTTTTTTAAAATGCTTGCTATTCCCTGTATAGGTCGGCTGTTTTATCCGGAAATTGCAGGTTAATAACGGTATCAGGGACTTCTCCGATATAGATATTGTCTGCAATAGGCACAGTTGTGATAACTTCAACAACATCTGAAACGAAAGGAATTACAATCTGCACCTCCGCATAGATATCAAAATATATTTTATGCCTGGTTTGATTAATGCCTGCAGATTCGAAGACATCGACAACCTTTGTATTTACTCTGCCTACCGGAGTCATCCTTACAGGAATTCTGGGCCCATAGCCGGCCAGAAGCCGGCTTCCAAGGGCTTGCCCCAACGGGATATATATTGATTCGGCGGTAATGGCTTTCAGGGAATCCTGAACCCTGATGGTAGTCTCCGCCATTAACCTATTGACTTCCATCGTGTTCACTTGGGCCATTATTATTCGACCTTCCCTATCCTTATCCAAAAGAACTAGATCTTTGTAAAAAATACTCCGGGTCATTTTTTCCGATACAGCCGTATTAATCGCCTCCGTTGCCAGTACGTCCGCCTTGACTTGAGCAATGGAGATAATAACCGGACGAAATTTCCCTTCTATTGACATGAACAGTTTAATGAACAGAAAAAGAATCAGAGCAGTAAGAAGAAAAAAGAATAATTTGCTGTTTTTCCTTTTCAACACAATAATCCCTCCTCTAAATAATATGATAAGAGTGTCCACGATACTCTTTGTTAGATTATTTAATTTTCGTTAATCGAAAGGATTAATGAACCAAAATAGGTTAATTTTTTTTAATATCCCTTTCCCAGCGCATCCGCTTCATTTACCACTGCCAACTTCTGTGTTATAATCTTTAGGAAACAACCCTTCTTGGGAAAGGAGTAACATGATGAACAGCAACAAAAAGAAAAAAAGGAAGAAGAGCTTTTTTTCTGATAATAAAATTAAGATTTTTCTCATAATCCTTGCGGTACTCGTAATTATAGGCTTAACGGCAGCCGGTGCCGCTTACGCCGTGGTTAAAACATATATAGATGAACTCGAAGAAATTGATTTCGATATGCTCAAGCCTTCTCAAACCTCTTACCTGTATGATAAGAATGGAGAAGAATGGGCTAAACTATATTCGACGGAAAACCGGATTGAGGTTTCTCTTAATGATGTGCCTCAGCATGTTCAAGATGCCTTTATCGCCATTGAGGATGAAAGATTTTATGACCACGCCGGCCTGGACTTGAAAGCAATCGCCAGGGCCTTTATCAGTAATATCAGAAGGCAGCGCACCGCTCAGGGCGGCAGCACCATCACACAACAGCTGGTTAAAAACGCCCTTCTCACTTCTGAGCGGACTTATAAAAGAAAAATACAAGAAGCATACCTCGCCTACCTATTGGAACGTAAATTAGACAAACATGAAATTTTGGAATTTTATTTAAACTGGATCTATTTTGATTACAGTACCAACGGTGTGGAAGCCGCTTCCCGCATGTTTTTCAACAAGTCCGTCAGCGAATTGTCCCTGGCAGAAGCTGCCCTGTTGGCAGCAGTACCAAAAAGCCCCAGCCTTTATTCCCCCTACCGCAACATGGAAGGGGCAAAGAACAGGCAAACAATTATTTTGAACAAAATGGTAGAGCTAGAAATGATTTCTAAGGAAGAGGCCGATGCCGCAAAGAAGGAGGAAATAGAATTACATTCCCCCTATTCCATGGATGATAAAATTTACCCTCACTTTTATGATTATGTTGTCTTCACCGAATTAAAAGACGTAATCACGCAAATTCCGGAATTTAATGATATCCCCTGGCATACTGCCATGTACCAGGGCGGCCTTCATATCTATACGACCCTCGATCCTGTTCTCCAGGCTGTGGCTGAAGAGGTCATAAACAACCCCAAAAACTATCCAAAAACCGTACTTGACGAGTTCGACAGGCCTCAACCCCAGGCAAATATTGTTTTAGCTGAACCAGAAACGGGCTGCGTCAGAGTCTTGGTTGGAGGCAGAGATTACGGCAAACACAATCAAATTCTTCGCTTCAGCAGCGGCAGGGATACAGGTTCTGCAATTAAACCTATCTTGACCTATGCTCCAGCCCTAGAGGAAAGAGTAATTACAGCAGGCACGCCTCTAGACGACTCTCCTGTTCAATTTTCCGGCTTCAGGCCCGAGAACTTTGACAGGCGCTTTCGCGGCCTTGTCACCGTGCGTGAATCTCTTGCTTACTCTCATAATATTCCCGCCGTGAGGGTTTTTGACGCTTTGGGAATTAAAAAAGGCATCGAATATGCAAAAAGTTTCGGCCTCGAGTCCCTGGTCAGCCCTCCGGGAATAAATAACCGTCACGACCATATTATCGGTGCAACCCTAGGCGGGTTAACCCAGGGGGTAACAACCCTAGAAATGGTTCAATCCTTCAGTGTTCTTGCCAATGAAGGCATAAAAGTAGGTTTAACGACTATTCAACGGATAGAGGACAGCGAAGGTAACGT
>CAZYHL010000255.1:0-2749 GCA_964646795.1 uncultured Syntrophomonadaceae bacterium | reverse complement strand
AGACACCCTGCCTCGCACGGCCACGGGCTGAGGGCGGATATGAACTGCTTTCAGGACATAGACGTAAGCTTGCAAGTACGATTGTCGGACTTGAAACGCTTCCCCTTATTGTCCGTGAATACGACGATGATGCCGCAAGCATCTTAGTTGTTGACGGGAACATCCAAAGAGAAACCATATTTCCAAGCGAAAAGGCTCTTGCTTATAAAATGAAGCTGGAAGCACTGAAAAGGCAGGGTAAGAGGACAGACTTAACTTCGGGCCAACTTGACCCGAAGTTAAAAAATCGCTCCAATGCAATTGTTGCACAAGATTCAGGCGAAAGTGTCAAGCAAGTCCAGCGCTATATCCGATTGACTGAACTTGTACCCCCGTTGCTCCAGATGGTGGACGATAAGAAAATGGCGTTTAACCCCGCAGTAGAGCTATCATATCTGCCGCAAGAGCTTCAAACCGAATTGCTTGATGTTATAGAGCAGGAGGAATGTACGCCGTCGCTTTCACAGGCACAGCGGATGAAACAGGCCGCTCAGGAAGGAAAGCTTGATCGCAACGGTATGGAACTCGTTATGGGTGAAGAAAAACCACAGCAGAATAACTTCACGATAAAAACGACAGAGCTTGAAAAGCGCTATCCGTCAATTAAGGATTATTCGGCAAAGCAATGCGAAGAACTCATATATAAAGCGCTTGACCTATACTTCAAACGGATGGAGCGAGCAAAACAAGAAAGAGAACAGGAACGCTGAACACCCAAAGCTATGAGCCAGGGTGTTTTTTATTGCCTTTTTTCAGAAAGGAGGTATACATATGCTATTTACAGAAGGCGAGCTCAGTTCGTTCGAACGCATGATGAGAGAGACTCCAAGACCGCCCAGAATAAATAATGTTTTTGAGTCCAATCGACTGCGCGGGCCGACAATACAAAAACGCAACTGTCCTGGTTGCCTGTCTTATGACTCGAGGCGTAAACAATGCAAACAGGAAAAATGCGTAGTCTTTAAAACCAGCCGATAAAGCAGGCAAGTTTACACCAAGGGGGCAGTCTATCACTTTTTCAAAATGGTACAAGACTGCATTTCCCTTCCCCCAGACCCCCAACCCTTGATTACCAGCCGAAAAAAATACCAGCCGATACCTGCAAAGGTTTTTCAACTAAAACTTTATGTATGAGAAAGCAGACTGGGCCGAAAAAGAAGTATAGGGAATAAAGATTCAACTCATAAAGAACTTAACTCCATAACTCTTGCATAGTAAATTCTTAGAAACTTGTTTAATCCAGCGATTTTAGCAAGTTTTTTAGGTTTACCCTCGGCAAGCTTTTTGCAAATATAATCAAAAACGGCTGTGTCTGTTGACGGTTTTACTCTTCCAACAGCGGTCATAATTTGGAATCCGATTTTACGCAGTCCAGAAGAACCGCGTTTTGATATTCTACGGTTCACCGATGTGAAGGCTCCCGATTGATATGCGGGAGCATCAATTCCAGCATAAGCGACCAAAGCGCTGCCGCTGTGGAAACGCCTGACGTCGCCGATTTCGGCAATTATAAGAGGCGCTAGAGTGGCGCCAACGCCAGGCATAGATAGAACCAGTTCGTATTCCTTTAACTGCTTTGCTAAATCGCGCATTTGTATTAAAATGAGACTTAGAATTCTATCTGTTTCCAGAAGAATTCGTGTTGCTTCCTGTACAAGCATTTTGGTCGATGGTGTACTGGAAGATAAGGTAGGGATACCGTTTTGAGCTAGAGTATATATTTGATGTGCTTTCTTCTCATTACTACGGTATCCCTTCTTTGTTGCCCAGTTACAATAATCAGCTATAAATCGTTTCTCACCCATCTGCGTAATATTGTCATAGTGCCAATATCTTTGCACTATATAGCAAAGCTTACTTTGTTGAGGCAGGTCCGTTTTGCTGATGGATAAAGACTTGATACCTGGCATCGTTTTTTCTAACAGAAGCGATAAATTGTTTTTCTCTCTTACATGCAACGCCATGTAATGAGAATATTGCCTGCTGAGCGTACGCAGCTCTTCATATGTAGCTTCCGTTGGTATACAGTCGGTAAGATGATACCAATTGTCCAGTCCGAAGTTTGCAATTCTGATGGCGTCCTTTTTGTCAGTTTTAGATTTGCGCAATGAAAGGTCAATATACTTCTTCATGCTTAAAGGATTAACAACGCAAACAAAAAAATTGTGTTCTTTGAGATGGGTTAAAACAGGATAATGGTAGATCCCTGTAGATTCCATTACCACTCTGAGATCAGGCAGACCATCAATTTGTGCAACAAGTTCATCCAGCCCGCTTTTTGTATGTAAAACCTCAAATGGAGCCTTAACAACTTCACCAAGCGGTTTCATGATGCAAATGGTACTTTTGCCTTTAGATACATCAATTCCAACACTTATCAATACGTTTCACCTCACAAAAATGTTTTGTAATGCTCCATCTACGCTTATTACAATTCATTTTGGTTCGTGACACGAAAGCCCTGGCGGGTTTCAACCTGCTTAACCGAATGCTGATAATAAGTGGATGGTTGGCAGTTTCGGCTACGGATGCGAAATCCACAAAAGAATACGCCTATTCATTACCCACTTATTATAGATAATGAAGCGCAGACTTCCAATCCGATTAGAATTGGACTTGCGCTTTTACAGTACCAAAAAGAAAATATCTATTCAAAACTTAGGAGGAACTATATGAAACTATTTAAAAACAAATTCTTTATTGGAGTTCT
>CAZYHL010000254.1:0-2812 GCA_964646795.1 uncultured Syntrophomonadaceae bacterium | reverse complement strand
TTGAAATAGAAGTGGAAGATAAACCCGGGACGATGATGGAGATATTTCCCGGCCAGAACATGGAAGAAATGGGTATGAACTTTAATGAGATTTTAGGAGGGCTGCTGCCCAAAAGGAAAAAGAAGCGCAAAATGACTATTGCTCAGGCCCGGATCATCATTCAGATGCAGGAAGCCCAGAGGTTGGTTGATATGGACGATGTTACCAGAGAGGCCGTTTACAGGGCCGAAAACAGTGGTATTGTTTTTATTGATGAATTAGATAAAGTAGCAGGTAAAAGCTATAGTTCCGGACCTGATGTTTCGCGGGAGGGCGTACAGAGAGATATTTTACCTATTGTGGAAGGTTCGACAGTTGTCACAAAATACGGGCCTGTTAAAACCGATTATATGCTCTTTATTGCGGCAGGGGCTTTTCACGTTTCCAGTCCATCGGACTTAATTCCGGAACTTCAGGGCAGGTTCCCCATCCGGGTGGAGCTTGACAGCCTAAATGAAAAGGATTTTGTTAAAATTTTGACAGAACCTCAAAATGCCCTGATCAAGCAATATGCATCTCTCTTGCAAGTTGAAGGGATCGATATTTTATTTACGGATGACGGAATTATGGAAATTGCCCGAACAGCCCGTATACTTAATGAAAATATGGAAAATATAGGTGCTAGGAGACTTCATACGATTCTTGAAAAGGTTATGGAGGAGGTATCCTTTAATGCTCCTGAAATTACGGCAGAAAAAGTAATTATAAATGAAGAATATGTAAAGAATAAGCTGGTAGGTATTATAGAAAATAAAGATTTAAGTAAGTTTATTTTATAATTTACTTTCGATAAAATAATAATTATTTTGGAAAGGATGATAAGCATGGTAACATCGAACCTGCTAGAAAAAACCCGCCGCATTAACAGGATTCTTCAAAAAACTGTCGGCCAGCATGTCGATTTTAAAGAAGTTGCCAACGCCTTAAAAAGTGTTATCAACGCAAATATATATATTGCGGATCGCGATGGAAAAATCCTGGGACATTCGATAGTTGAAGAATTTGAGTGCGAGTTAATGCTTAAAGAAGTGCTGGATAAGGGTTTTTTCCCTTCTAATTACAGCAATTCATTATTAAGGGTAGATGAACCTAGGATAAACCTGAAGCAGAAATATAACAAGTGCGTTTTTTTGGACAACGATTGCCTCTTTACCGATAAAATAACGACGATTATTCCGATTATTGGCGGAGGTAAAAGGATAGGTACGCTGCTGCTGGCTCGCTTTGCTGAACAATTCAGCGAGGAGGACGTGATATTAGGGGAGACCGGAGCCACGGTGGTGGGTATGGAGATATTGAGGGCTAAGGCGGAACAAATTGAAGAGGAAGCCAGGAATAAAGCTGTCGTGCAGCTTGCTGTCGGAACCTTATCCTACTCGGAACTGGAAGCGGTTGAACATATATTTGAGGAATTAAAAGGTGATGAAGGTTTGCTGGTGGCCAGCAAGATAGCCGATCAACTGGGTATTACCCGTTCTGTAATAGTCAACGCTTTAAGGAAATTTGAAAGCGCGGGCGTCATCGAATCCAGATCCCTTGGCATGAAGGGTACTTATATAAAGGTTTTAAACCCTTATCTGCTCGCAGAGCTTGCAAAAAACAACTAGCTTGATCAATAAATAAAAACATTTTATAAAAGTAGCGGCCAGCTACTTTTTTTTGTTATAAAATGTGAGGAATTTACCTATAGTATTAGCATGAGGCGGTGACATAAAAATGTTTAATAAGAAAAAAACAAAAGTTTTTCTTAGCGGTTTATCCTTGGGCGCAGTCCTTACCCTGGCAGTAGTTGCATTCTCGGCCTGGGTCGTACTTCGCGATGGCGTGACGGTTTATATAAAAAGCGAAGATATTGCGGCTGAAATCGGTGTGCAAGTTCGGAGTTACGTGGAAAGGGATTTACCGCGGATGATAGACGGAGCAAAGGCTGAAGTGCCCTACATAGTAGAGAATGGGATGGATGGGCAAATCACTTCCAGGAGAATGGAAATAGCCGGCTTTATTTTTGCAATCCCTGATGAATTTTTTAATCAGCTGGACCGGTATCTGAAAGATAATGTTACGGAGACTGTTTACCAGCTTCTTGACGAGATAGATACCACAATGCTGGCAGGTGAAATCGGTACAATGACGACATCGTTGGTTGAAGAGCAAATGAAAAACAACCTGCATGGAAGTATCATAAACGTCAACATCAAAGGACCGGTAAATTTCCCGGTTAAAATACACCTAAAAGATTAGGCGGTCTGATGATTTACTTTGTTGCCAATTGGTTTAAACTATGTTATACTTCCTATGGTATTTAATTACACACGTTACCGGACGGCTGTTTCTGGTGCCCTTGCGGTCAAACAGCCGGAGGATGGTTACGGAGGTCAAACCGGAGAGGAGGTGTAGGTACGAATGGCTGTTGTATCAATGAAGCAACTGCTGGAAGCGGGAGTTCATTTTGGACATCAAACTCGCCGCTGGAACCCTAAAATGAAAGAATACATTTTTATGGAAAGAAACGGCATCTATATTATTGACCTGCAAAAAACCGTTAAAAAAATTGATGAAGCATACAACTTTCTCAAAGAAGTATCTATGGCGGGCGAAAAAGTGCTCTTTGTCGGTACAAAGAAACAAGCGCAGGAAACAGTACAGGTGGAAGCTCAAAGATGCGGTTCTTTTTATGTTAATCAACGCTGGTTGGGCGGTATGCTGACTAATTTCCGTACTATCCGCAAAAGAATCGAGCGGATGTTTGAATTAGAGAAAATGGAGCAGGATG
>CAZYHL010000253.1:0-2813 GCA_964646795.1 uncultured Syntrophomonadaceae bacterium | reverse complement strand
AATTGCCGGGCAGCTCTAACTCAAAGATAACCTCATCGTTCAATACTTCACAGGTAATGCTTGTCATAACGGCACCCCTTATAAAAGTGGAAGGCTGATTCAAGGCGGAGCCGTATGCTTTACCGATACCGCCGGAATGAACAAGGTAATGATTTTCTCCCAAGTAATCAACATTAGAGATATAGGGCGAATAAAAATCACTGCCCCTCTCTTTGCCGTACTGCCATACTTGTTCAATAGTCATAGCGGTCGTGTCAATCTGATAGATAACACCCCGTGAGTAGTTATTGTCGGCGGCAAGGTATTGTTCCCTGTTCTTTGACCTGTTGTTGCCGTTATCAAAAAGAAATATCTTCCCATCCGGCAAGACCAAAGCGCTGTGCTGAGACCACTGCCATTCGAAATCGGTTCTAACCGGCGTAAAAAAATATTTCTGCATGTCCTGGCCCCAGTTGGTGCTATCACCAATAATCCAGTTCAACTCGCCGCTGTCATATTCAATGTTAATAACCGCATCTTGATGCCGCCCCGACAGCGTTATGGAATTGGTCTCTTCATCATACCAGACGGAGTTATTATGAAACCAGTCATCTTCAACCCAGTTTTCCGATTTCCCTTCTTCCTTCGGCAAAACCTCTCTTAAATCCCATGCCTTTTCAATATCGCCCGTTTCTCGATTCAAAAGGACTATATAATCTTCAACCGTGCCCCTGTCGATAATATTGCTCGCCACCAGGATGTTGCCGTTTTCCATTTCGAAGAAACCATGATGAAAACCGCCCGGCAAAATATATTCACGATAAATTTTCCCGGACAAGTCAATTTCAACCAGGCCTACTTTATGGTAGGGCTGCTTAAGCAAGGTTTCGGCGCCGACCATAAGATGCCCGTTGGCCAGCCTTTTAAAACCCCAGGAATAGTTCCCCTCTAAATACCACCTAACATCGCCGTTGATATCATAGGCTGCCGGTTTGCCCGGCATGGACTCTACCGTAGAAACAAAGAATAATCCTTCCCCCACGGCTTCCGTGTCGGCAGCTACCCTGTTGGGCGTCAGCACATCCCTGGGAAGCGGCTCCGTTTTTATTACGACGGTTGTTTCAACAGCGCCGGCTCTGATGGTTACCTTGTTCTCGCTGCCCGCATATAAGCCGTAAACAGGCAGGATATGCTTGCCGGCGGCAGGGAAAGTATGGTTCACTGTCGTTTTTCCATCTTTGCCGGCAATTGTAACTTCTGCCGGCACTTCAGCTTCTGTAGTAAACATGATAATAGCCGTTAACGGTGAATTCCCGTAAGGGTTTAATACTATCTTTGGCTTGTCCGGCGTATAATTGTTTTGTTCCAGGTCGGACATATAACATTGTTCCAAAGCGTCTTGCGCCGCCAAGATGTCTGAAGCGGTTTCAAGCTCTTCCCTTTCACCCCCCATAAATTTAAAATAAAAAACGAAGGATAACACGAACAAAAATGCAACAACACCGCATAAACAATAAAGACACTTCTTTCTCTTCATCTCTCCCCCTCCGTTCTCTCAATATTTTAAAAAGCTAATCATTATGTAAACTGCAAGCTGCCAAGAAATGCCGCTGCTCCTGCGGGTTTTAGCCTGTTAAATAAAAATAATATACCTTCGGAAGAAAACATAAAAAAACTGTCATTATTAGACAGCAGGCGCAGAAAGAATGCTATGTTTAATTTTAACCTGTTGTTCCAAGCAGACCTGTAAGCCGGGTTCTGTGCCCTATTAGGGCGGCAGTCATCTATCTAGGATACAGGTTGCCCTGTATCTCCAGCGACCAACCCGAGGGATCAGCGGGCCGCTTCATCTCTCTCCTATTTGGTCTTGCTCCGGGTGGGGTTTACCTAGCCGACCGGTCACCCGGCCGCTGGTGCGCTCTTACCGCACCGTTGCATCCTTTCCCGGCTCCTTAAAGAGCCAGGTGGTTTGTTTTCTGTGGCACTTTCCTTAGGGTCACCCCCACTGGGCGTTACCCAGCACCCTGCCCTGCGGAGCCCGGACTTTCCTCGTGAAAACCCATGTTTCCACGCGACTGCCCGGTCTGCTTGCAACATTTATCAGGAGATTGATTATAACACAATCCGGCCTTTAAGTCAAAATGGGTGCCTCAAAAAAACAGGCTAATTCTTTAACAGTACACGGCCGCAGTTTTCACACTTTATCAAGGATGTCGGGTCATCAAGCATACTGATTACCGCCGATGACAGAAAAACGCGGCATCCTTCGCACATATTGTTTTCGACCTTAGAAATATATTGCCCTTTAAATTTTCCCGCTTCCTTTTCATAAGCGTGAAGCAGATTTGCATCAGCCGTTTTTTTAATTCTTTCTCTTTCAAGGTTAAGGCTGCCGATTTGATGCTTCAATTCGTCTAATTCCGCCTGTCCTTTGACCTGTAATTTATGAAGGCTGTTTTTCCCCTCGGTAAAGTCCTGGTTTAATTCTTCCAGTAGTTTTTCTTTTTTTTCTAATTCTTCCATTAAAGTTATTGTTTCGTTCTCCTTATTATCCTTTTCCCTTTCTTTTTGCTGAAGTTTCTTTTCGTACTGGCCGAGTTCTTTAGTATTTCGAATTTCCCCACTGAAAACTTTACCTTTCAGTTCTCGTATTTCTTCATAAAACCCCTTATTATCAAGTTCCAGCCTGTGCATCCGGGTTTTTACTTTTTTAATCTCTTCCTCCAGAAAATCCAGGCGGCTTCTCTTTTCCTTCAGTTCTGCCTTAAAAGCATTAAAACGGGCGATGACAGGGTGAGTCTTGATTTTTTTAAAGAGCAAATTAATCTCTTTTT
>CAZYHL010000252.1:0-2818 GCA_964646795.1 uncultured Syntrophomonadaceae bacterium | reverse complement strand
CCCTCGCTGTTGGACTGGAAAATAACCGGTTCCAAGCCCAGCTCTTCCGCCAGCGCTTCAATATCCGTATTTATTGCCACAAGGGTTTTAGTGCCATAAATATGCGTTTCCCTCTGGCCAAGAAGGTTTAGGTTCGGGCCGTGAATCACCAATACTTTATTATTCATGTTTCCCCTCGTTCTTTTAATTAAACTTAAGTTCGCTTTCGAGAAAATATTTCCTGCTCATTTTCTTGAATCGGCCAACTTTTTCAAAAGGAAATTATTTGGCAGATTACTATTTAAATTCCCGCTTCATTTATTAAGGCCGCTATTGCCGCGGCAACCTCTGCCGGAGCTTTAAAGTCTGTGCTAATCTGGATTTCAACTTCGTTGTATATGCCTTCCCTTGCCGCCAGAAGCTTTTTTATTTTCGCCTTCAGCGAAGAAGGGGATTCAGGCAGGAGCGGTCTGTCCTCTTTATTTTGCAGCCGCTGAAATATTACCCCCGGCGAGGCTGTCAGGCAAACGAGGCTGCCCCTCCGCCGCAGCATTTCCCTGTTTTCTTCTTTTAGCAGTGCGCCGCCCCCGGCAGCTATCACCTGTCCGTCCTGTGCCAGGATCTCCCTCAGCACTTCCGTTTCCAGCCGGCGGAAATAAGCTTCCCCTTTCTTTGCGAAAATATCATTAATGCTTGTGCCTTCCCGGGCTTCAATCGCAGCATCAATATCGACAAAAGGGAGTTTTAACTTTTCCGCCAGGAGCCTCCCGACTGTTGTTTTCCCTGTCCCCATGAAACCGGTTAAAATAATGTTTTGCATCCTTACCGCCTCTGGCTGCGCACCTCCCGGCATGATAACCCAAATGTTTCACGTATGCTTATTATAAACTCCCGGGTAAATAATGGCAACTTTTTATAGCATGTAAAGGAAAGCTATGCTATAATATAGCATATAATGGTATATATTGCTAGCTTTTATTCCTTGCTGGTTTTCTCGTTATCCCTGTAGAAAGGAGAAGGAAACAAAGCCCAACCCTTTTCTGATATACTGCTTAAATTAAATCAAGGTCTACAACCTGCCTGACATCCTTTCTGATGGAGCAAAAGCAACACTACTTTTTCCCATAAATTGTATGAAAGGAGTATTATAATGAAAAATTTACTTACACTGATTATATTGTCATTAGTATTATTAGGATTGGTGGTCACAGGGTGTGATTACAATACTATTGAGGAGCATTCTCAAGGAATAGAGAACAACCATATTGAGAATATCGAAGATATTATACATGAAAAAGTATTCTCAGAATTGTCAAAAGAAATAAGTTGGACAATAGATATTGTTTTACACATCGAAAACTTGCAGAATGGAGTAATAGTTTTTTATTCTGTTCCAGACAATAATCAAAGCAGTTATCGCATAGGGATGGAATTCTTTCGAAAAAAAAGCGACGGATCATTAGGAAAAGCGGAAATAAAAGGCCTCGATGACTATTAAAACGAACAAATGTCCTTTTGCGGCGATAGCATCAGTCTTGAGCCTTCGGATGAAAACAATTTCGACAGACTAGTAGTGGTATTCGGACAAATAAATGATGACAATATCAAGATTGTGCAGGTAGCCAAAAGAACCCAACGTCCTTACTCTTACTTCGGAAATGATGAATATACCTCCGATTATGTATTTTCTGATGCCAAAATAATCCATCACGCTCTCGGAATCAGGTTATATTATTATTATGAAACAATCAGCAATCCTACCAGCGTCTTTGTACAGGGCCTAAATGAAGACGGCGAAGTTATTTACCCCCAAGTATAAATTTTTTAACAAGGGCAGGGAGGGGGTGCAGGTACCAGCCTACCTCCCTGCCTATTTTACCTGCTAGCAGAATAATACCCAAGGAAATCCAACCCTTTCCTTTCGGTAACTATTTTATTAAAAAAGCACCCGTCATATTAATACAACAAGGTGCTCCTATCATTAAAGACCAGGTTTAATTATATTCACGTATTCCTTAATTTAATATATTTCTAACTTTGCTCTATGGTAATTCTGCCAAATCTGCTGTAAACATATTCCTAATATTGTTATTACTGTTTTTGTAGGTTTGTCAAAAATAAAAATAAATTCTGTAGTAAGGTAAGGGATTAAGGAGGCTCAGCCGCTATCCTCACCCTGCCGGTAACGGGCGTAACGATAATATAAAGTTTTTTGCCCCCCGGCCCTTTAAGCCCTACGTGACCTCCCTGATTGGGCGTCCCCAGGGAATTAAAGCTTAACGTATGCCTGCTATAAACCTCGGGGAAGTTGATGGCGGCAAATTTAACCCCGGCGGGAAGCCAAACCCATTTCTTTTCCCCGGACAGTTCCAAGTAATAACAATTCTCCAGATAGTAAAATACCAGCCTTGCCGTGATGTTTGTCGTCACAGCATGACTTTGAACGGCCCGTACCTGGAATAACAGGGTTTTAGCCGCCACTTCCAGCTGCAAGTAATCCCTATTTTTTCGCGTTTGCGGATAAACGGCAACAGTAATAACCGCCAGCAAAGCCAGCACGACCAACGATTCGATCAAAAAGAAGCCGCCCCTATTAGCTCCCCGGTCTTTGCCATTCCACTTTTGTGTGAATTGCACCCTCTTCATCCCCTTCTATCTCCAGGTTAACCTGCACCTCTTCCCTCGCCTTCCCAAAACTACCTGAGGAAATTATCTGCAGGCCGCCTGATTCAAGGGTACCTATGGTCGCCCGGTACTCTCCTCCGCCGATAAGGCCGTTTATGGTCAAGTCTTCCGGCACCTGGTAATTAAGGTTCTTTAACAGTGCCAGGGCCGCCTC
>CAZYHL010000251.1:0-2819 GCA_964646795.1 uncultured Syntrophomonadaceae bacterium | reverse complement strand
ATGCGGCCAAGAAATCATTGGCTGTTGCTGTTTATAACCATTATAAAAGGGTTAATGCCGAGTTAAAGGTCGAAGATATAGAAATCCAAAAGAGTAACATAATCGTCATTGGCCCGACAGGGGTCGGGAAGACCCTTTTGGCCCAGACTCTGGCCAGAATCCTCAATGTGCCTTTTACCATTGCCGACGCGACATCTTTGACGGAAGCGGGGTATGTGGGGGAAGATGTGGAAAATATCCTCTTGAAGCTTATCCAGGCCGCCGACTATGACCTGGAAAAAGCGGAGAAAGGTATTATTTATATCGATGAAATCGACAAAATCGCCCGGAAAACCGATAATCCTTCCATAACCAGGGACGTATCCGGGGAAGGCGTCCAGCAAGCCCTCCTGAAAATATTGGAGGGAACAGTCGCCAGCGTACCGCCCCAAGGCGGCCGTAAACACCCTCACCAAGAATTTATGCAAATTGATACCACCAATATCCTCTTTATTTGCGGCGGTGCTTTTGACGGTCTGGAAAAAATTATCCAAAGCAGGATAGGCAGGAAAGGCATCGGGTTTGGAGCGGAAATAAAAGGGAAGAAGGAAGAGAACGTCGGAGAGATTTTAAGAAACGTGCTGCCTGAGGATTTGCTGAAATTCGGCCTGATCCCGGAATTCGTGGGACGGGTGCCTGTTGTTGCTACCCTGGATGCCCTCGACAGGGAAGATCTCGTTTCCATTCTTACAGAGCCACGGAATGCGCTTATCAAGCAGTTCCAGAAACTTTTTGAATTGGACGGCGTAACTCTGGAATTTAAGGAAGGTACCCTGCAGGCGATAGCGGATCTGGCGATAAAAAGGAACACAGGTGCCAGGGGCTTAAGGGCGATATTGGAAAATACCTTGCTCGAAGTAATGTATGAACTTCCTTCGAGGGACAGTATCGAGAAATGCATCATAACCAAAGAGGTTATCATAAATAATGAAAACCCCATCCTGGTCACAGCCGATAAAAGGAAGAAAAAAGAAGAATCGGCTTAAACAAGGCAGCTTCTCGGCTGCCGTTCAGGGATATTTAAACCATGAAGCGATAAGGTGAGGCAGACAGCAGCTCAAACTGTCTGCCTTATCCTATTATCCGGCTTGGAATAGCTTCACGGCTTCCTCAGCGATGCTGCGGCAGTAATAAATTTTTGAAAGGGGTAATAATTGATGCAGAAAAAGGATAAGATGTCTGATTATTGGAATATGGGTACGGCAATTGGTTTCTGTGCGGCTGTCGGGATTGTGCTGGGAGCCTTGCTGGACAATATAGTTCTGTGGCTTATTATTGGTGCAGGTGCGGGCGTACTTCTGGGGGCGATTACGCAGATGAATAAAAAGAGATAATCGTCTGTTCCGATATCATAACGATTGACTAAGGCTTAAAGTGCAGGTTTTTATGCAAAAGCAAGGCATTACTCATAAAGAACTAACGCCTCTCTTCTTTATATTGCATCGTTTATTATCGCTTAAACCTTGTTTGTGGCCGCTTTAAAGTCGGATATTTCCCTGCCGTAAGGAAATACTATTATCAACAAAAGGCTTAGAACAGGAGGGAATCTATGAGCAACTTGGCAGGGATAATAGGGATAATACAGATTTTTTTTGCCATTGTAATCGGCCTCTATTTCTGGAATCTGCTTCGTTCGCAGCAGACCAGCAAGGTGGCTGTACATAAAGATTCAAGGCGGGAAATGGAACAGCTGGAAAAACTCCGTTCCATTTCTCTAACAGTGCCGCTGTCTGAGAAGACCCGGCCCACCTCCTTCGAGGAAATAATCGGTCAGGAAGACGGCTTGAAATCCCTCAGAGCGGCTTTGTGCGGGCCTAACCCCCAGCATGTGATTATTTACGGACCTCCCGGGATAGGAAAAACGGCGGCAGCTCGTCTTATTTTGGAGGAAGCCAAAAAAAATGCTCTTTCGCCTTTTAGCGAGGAAGCCAAGTTCATTGAACTTGACGCCACTACCGCCCGCTTTGACGAGCGGGGCATTGCTGACCCGCTGATTGGCACTGTTCATGACCCCATTTACCAGGGGGCCGGGCCTTTAGGTGTTGCAGGCGTGCCCCAGCCCAAGCCGGGAGCTGTTACGAAAGCGCACGGGGGAGTCTTATTCATTGATGAAATCGGGGAGCTTCATCACATTCAGATGAACAAGCTTCTTAAAGTTTTGGAGGATAGAAAAGTATTTCTGGAAAGTGCATATTATAACTCAGAAGACAATAACGTTCCCCAGCACATCCATGAAATGTTCCAGCAGGGCCTGCCCGCAGATTTCCGTCTCATCGGCGCAACCACCCGTTTACCCCATAATATCTGCCCTGCCTTAAGATCCCGTTGCCTGGAGATATATTTCCGCGGCCTGCTGCCGGCGGAGATTGGCATTGTCGCCCGCAATGCCGTGGATAAAATCAATTTCCAAATAACGGATAAGGCGATGGAAGTCATTAAGCGTTATGCGACCAACGGCCGGGAAGCCGTAAACATTATCCAACTCGCAGCCGGCGTTGCCCTGGGAGAGGGTAAGGAAATCCTGACGGAAGAGGAGATTGAATGGGTCGTTAACAGCAGCCAGATTTCTCCCCGCCCCGAAAAGAAAATACCTCCCGTACCCCAGGTGGGGTTTGTGAACGGTCTGGCTATTTACGGCCCTAATATGGGCGCTCTCATTGAAATTGAAGTATCCACCCTCAGGGTAGGGAAGGGGCTGGGCCAGATTACCATAACCGGAATAGTAGAAGAAGAAGAAATGGGAGATATGTCCCGTGTCATAAAACGTAAAGGCCTGGCTA
>CAZYHL010000250.1:0-2829 GCA_964646795.1 uncultured Syntrophomonadaceae bacterium | reverse complement strand
CCAATAGAGGTTACTGCCACCAACACGGTCACCGAGGATAAACCTGACACGAGTCTTGCCACTTCTAACCAGAAAAAAAATCCCGGTGACCAATTAGAGAAACCGGTTTCCCCCTTAAAAGATATCCCCCTGTCAGAACTAAAGACCATTTTATCTCAACCGTATAAACAGAGCGTTATTCAAGGTTTGGATAGCGGTCATCCAGGAATTGATTTAGCTTATTATGCTTCTCCTCTTGATCATCGAGAAACTAAAGGTATTTTGGGAGCAGAAATTCAGGCTATATATTCAGGCAAAGTGGTTCTGAATATCACCAACCGCCGACCTTATGGTAATTTTATTATCATAGAGACATCTTTAGCCACAGTAGAGTCTGATTTGATCCCAACCAGTTCGATTTCTTTACTAACTAAAAATCAAATTGGGTTAATCTGCCCTGATTTTCAGGAATTTGCTGCGAGAGCTACCCAATCAGAAAAAAGTTTATACATCCTTTATGCTCATTTACTTGATCCTTCGGTTTATTCAGTTGATACGATGGTTGAACAAGGACAGGTTATCGGGCAAGTTGGTAATAGTGGTGCATCAGGTGGTCCTCATCTCCACTTAGAAATCAGACAAGGACCCGCTCAACAAAATTTCCCCGTCATGGCACATTATGACAATAGCGCCACGGCGGACGAAATGAGTAATTATTGTTACTGGCGAGTGAGTGGTTATTTTACGGCTTTAGACCCCCTTTTGATTTTTAAAAATAATTTACCTCAATAATTTTGATTGGCTATTTTATTTATAAAAAGTAGGTTTATTTATGCATCTTTTTATCTGTCCAGATTGTCAAACTAATACTAAATTTAGAAAAACTGGCGTAATACTCCGCTGTTCTGGGTGTCAACAGTATTTTCTAGCGGCGCATACTGAAGGGTTAGAAGAAGTCTTTTTTCGTAAAATCTCAGAAAGCACGGCTAAAAATTACACTTTTGATAGTGCCGCTATCTTTACGTTTTTACAACAATTTTCAACCGTGCGGCAGCACTGGTTGAAATTAGGGCGACAATGTTTGGATGAAAAAAAATATGAACAAGCCTTAGCTTATTTTATTAATATCAGAACTGGTGATCAAGGTCACGTTGAAGCAAATAATTTGATTTTAACAGAATATCTACGAAGTCAAGAGTATAAATTAGCCGTAACCCAAATCGAATTAATGAACAAGAATTATGTTGAATTTTATAATCTAAACGAAGTAGTCGCTCAAATTATTGTTTGGGCAGAAAAATTTTATCAAGAAAATCAGGAATTAATAGACCCGCTTAGAATTTATGCCCGCACCAAAATAGCTCCCTTGGGTTATAAAGAACGTTTTTTACAAGAACAAATCCCTGCTTTTGCAGAAGTTAATTTTGTCCTCACCCATTGTCTAAATCTAATTGATGGGGTTGAGGTTTCTTTAGGTGAACGACTTAGTGAATTGATGACTATTGCCGAGAGCGTTTGCTAAAAACCTTTCTAATTTACAAAAAAAGAACACTACTGAGACTAGTGTTCTTTTTTTGTAATTATGGTATAACTTTTTAGTTTGAAGGTGTTTTTTTATTTTTTGAAGTTGATTTGACCTTATTTTTTATTTTTTTGTCTGTCTCTTCAAAAGTGGGTTCTTCAAAAAAGTCGTCTTCTTCAAAAGAATCTTCCTCAAAATCGTCTTCATCTTCCTCATCAAAGTCTTCCTCAAACAGTCCTTCCACAGCCTGACAGAGATATTCTTCTGAGAGATTACACATGGTGACTTCGGACACTTCCCCTTTATCGGTCATGGCGTAACAAAGATAGCCTCGCAAAAGTTTATTTTTATTAAAATAAAGACTAATGTTAATACTTTCCAAAATCGTTCCTGCCATAGTGACCATTTCGCGACTTTTTTCACTATCTATTAGTCGATATTCCAACTGTTCTCCGTAAGCAGCATCGTCTTCAGCTGGTAAAGTCACCACTTGATACTTGCAGGCGGGGAAAAGATTTTTTTGCAAATCCTGCAAAATAGTTTGCGCAAAAAAACCGAACTGTTCGTGGGCTTTTTTGCGATAAGCATACCAGTCTTTTTCGGCCATCATTAGTTCTTGACGTGCGTTTTTTATTGCATCTTTTAAGTCTATAAATCTTGATACTTTTGGCATTTGAGAATTCCCTTTCTGAATAAGGAAAAACAGGATGGTGTGTTTTTATAATTATAGCACAAAAAATAGACAAGGCTTATCTAAAAACAATGGAAACTATCTTGAAAAAAGAAAAAAAGTCGTCTTTTAAAAAGAAATAATTTTTTTAAAAATTCAAAGGAGAAATTTTAATTCATGTTAAAAAATTTAAAGACCTTGCTGGTGTTTTGGAGCGGAGTTTTCGTAGGAGGAATAATCGGGGCAGGCTGCGCTCTTTTATTTGCCCCTCGCTCAGGGGCAGAGACCCAAACTGCTCTTAAAGAAATTGTTTTAGGTACCCAAGATAGAGTAACGGAAATAAAAAATCAAGCCAATTCTGCTTATCAAAAGACTATGATAGATATACAGAGTAAAATGCCAGTTTTGCCTAAAAAGGCAACTGCTCAAAAAATAAAATTAGAACAAGGTTGATTTTTGTAAAGGAGTTACGGATATGATTAGATACGCAGAGATTTTTGGAAAGGCTTGGCGGGTTACCAGTCAACAAAAAATTCTTTGGGTCGCTGGAACTTTAAATAGTTTGCTGAACACCGCAGCTGTTTTGTTGTTTGGTGTTTGCGTTGCTTTTTTTCTGGGTTTTCGGTGGGAAAATTTTGGTCTAAGTCTGCACCGTGAA
>CAZYHL010000249.1:0-2846 GCA_964646795.1 uncultured Syntrophomonadaceae bacterium | reverse complement strand
TCATAACCTCTCACCTTTATTATAAATTTTATTTGCCGTCATTTCGCTTGCCTCATTTTTGTTTGTGCGCCAGCCTGTCCGCATCCTTCGGCCTTACTATACTCGGCCTGATACTGTGTACGGGGACAGGCCTTCTTACGATTACATCTATAAGGGCGCCGAAATCAAAGGGGAAAAGAGGCCATAAGTAAGGTATCCCAAAAGACTTTGTTCTAAACAGAACCACAAATATTAACAACAGTCCCCCCAAAAAACCGTAAATACCAAAAATCCCTGTTGTAAGAAGCAAAATCAGATGGCTAAACCTGTTAGCCAGACTCAACTCCCAACTGGGGGTTGTAAAAACTCCTACCGCTACTAAGCTTATATAAAGCAATACCTCTGAAGTAAATATGCCGACATCAACGGCAATTTGCCCGATTAAAAGCGCTCCGATTAACCCCAAAGCTGTAGCGAGAGCTGAAGGAGTATGAACACTGGCGATGCGCACAAGGTCAACCCCGAAATTAGCGATAATGAACTGAATAAACAGGGGAATATTCCCGGTTTCTTTCGGACCGATAAAAGCCAGGGATTCCGGCAGTAATTTTTGGTTCGTCGCCAGCAGGAGCCACAGGGGAGCCAGTACCACCGAAAATATTATGCCAATCAGGCGAACCCAGCGGAGATAAATGCCGTTCGGCACGTTCTGCCTGTATTCCTCCGCATGCTGGATGTGGTGGAAAAGGGTAACGGGAGCAATCATGGCTGCCGGCGATGTGTCAACAAGTATTACGACATGGCCCTCAAAAAGATGAATTGCCGCAACATCCGGCCTTTCAGTATACCTGACCTGCGGGTATGGATTGTAATACCCCTCGGTAATGAATTCCTCCAGGGATTTTTCAGCCATGGGCAGCCCGTCAATTGATATATTCTTTATCCTTTCCCGTACCGTATTGACAATTTTATCATTGGCTACATCCTGCAAGTAAAGAAGAGCGACGTCTGTCTTGGATCGGGAACCAACGGAAAAGTGTTCCGTCCTCAAGGAAGGGTCCCTTACCCGCCGCCTGATCAGGCCGATATTAAAAATTATGGTTTCCACAAACCCGTCTCGGGAACCTCTGGTTATCCGCTCAATTTCCGGCTCTTCCGGCTGCCGGGCCGGGTATTCCCGGGTGTCCATGATAACGGCCTTTTTCTCACCGTCCAAAAATAAAGCCAAGGGTCCGGCTAAAACTTGTTCGATAACCTCGTTCATATCGTCGGACATATCCATTTCCATATAAGGGATATGAACCTTATATATCTTCTCCAGCGGGTTGGGATGGAGATCCTCTCTTTTCAGCTTCACGAGATTTTGCAGGATTAAGGTTATTGTGCTGCCATTGGCAAAGGCGTCAACAAAAACTAAAGCGGCCTTCTTCCCGCCCAGCTCAAACTCCCGGATGATAATGTCAAAGCTTAAATCAGCACCTAATTTCTCCTTCAGATAAGCTACATTAGCTTCAATTTTCGGTGAAATGCCACCCTCCGTCATGCTCTGCTCCTATCTGTCGTAATTCCGCTTATTTAAGACTGTTACTTGTCCAACACACCGAACGCCAACTTAACATTGGCTTTGTATGCATATATATCCCCGTTTTTCACGGCCGCCGTCAGGTTACATATCTCTACGCCCTTAATGTTATCTATTGTTTTGGCGGCCTCTTTTACAGCGTTTTTCACGGCATCATCCCAACTTACATTTGATTCGCCTACCAGTTCGATAACTTTGGCCACACTCAAACCGAATCACCTCCTTTTTCCCTCAACTCTGACAGTATTTTTACCCTGGAACAGTACTCTTATACTAGATTTGGGCATAAAAAAAACCCTTAAGGGTTCAGCATTGCATGTAATTTCCGCAAGACTTTCCTTTCCAGGCGGGAAATTTTTACCTGGCTCAGCCGCAGCTTTTTTGCCGTCTCCGTCTGGGTCATTTCCCGGAAGTACCTAAAAAATATCAATTGCCTTTCAACTTTCGGTAAGCTTTTCAAACTATCCTTTAACATAATCCTGTCTAAGTAACTATCTCCACCGGTTGCCGCCGTATAATCCGCTTCTGTTTCCTGGCTGAAAAAAACGGGCTGGTTATATTCATTAATAAGAATAATTTCTTCCTTTGACAGCCCTGATGCGGCTGCAAGGGCCTCCAAAGTCGGCTCTTGCCCCGTTTTTTTAAACAATTTGCTTCTTGCAGCATGCAATAAAGCGCCTTTTCCCTGCATACTTCTGCTTACGTTTATCAAGTTGTCCTTGCGCAGGTATTCTTTTAGCTCGCCGATGATAACTGGAACGGCAAAGGTGGAAAAGGCCGTTCCCCTGTTCGGATCAAATCCTTTCAGGGCTTTAATCAAACCTATCGCCCCTACCTGGACCAGATCCTCTTCCTGTCCGTAGTGAACCATTCTTTTAACAAGGGCTTTAACAAGGCCAAGATTTTCCATTACCAGGTCTTCTAAGGGCTTGGCGCCCTCCTTTCCCCCTTGAGGTTTCATGAATTATTCCTCGGGCCGGCTGCTGAATTTTTTTGACAGCACTACCTTTGTCCCTCTGCCTACCTCAGTATCGACTTCAATCTTGTCCATAAAATTTTCCATGATTGTAAAGCCCATCCCTGATCTTTCCAGTTCCGGTTTTGAAGTATAGAGGGGTTCCATTGCTTCTTGCAAGTTGGCGATCCCTACCCCTTTATCTTCCACCTCGATAATTATCCCGTTATCCTTAAGCTCCGCTTTAAGATAGATAATACCTTTCTCGCCCGTTCCCGCATAACCATGAATAATTGCATTGGTTACCGCTTCCGAAACAGCTGTCTTGAC
>CAZYHL010000248.1:0-2851 GCA_964646795.1 uncultured Syntrophomonadaceae bacterium | reverse complement strand
TCCGCGTCCAAACCCGTCCAATTTTGGACGCGTTTTTAAACCAGGTCTGGACCTGTTTTGAAGTTTTGGACGCGTTTGGACGTGGTTTGGACGTGGATTGAAGGGGTACGCGTCCAAAATAAATCATTGAAAACCAATTACTTATTATTATTTGGACGTGGTGGACGTTCAAAATATTAAATAATAGGGGTATATACCCTTTTTTTTGCTCAAAAATTTTCTTTAATGTTTTCATATCAGAAAGGTCGCTTGTTGGTTTCAAATTTTTTAATGTCTGTTTTGGGCGCTTCCAGGTCCTTATTTTTCTTTTCAAATATTATAGTCCGTACCGCCCCAGACTTTTCTTCTTTCCAATCAAACCCCCGGTAATCAGCAAACTTTTTTAAATACTTTGTGAAATAATATTGCTGACCCAAAAATTTATGGTTTTGATATTCATCATAATCAGAAAGAAATAAGCGGTGCAATTCTTTCTTATCGATTGGTTCTTTGTCCAAGTACCTCTTTATCCCATTAAGCTCAAAGCCATGATCTAAGCCATCGTCCATGAAGGAAACAAAGTCTGGATTTGTTTCTTCCCTCACTTTCCTTTCTTCAAGATTAATCGATTCGGCTTTAGTGATTCCTTCCTTCAAGAATAGCTGAATGCTGTTAACCATAAAATTGTAAAAAGCACTCCAGGAAACTTCATTCCAGTCCCTGAAAAACCATTCGCCAAATTCATCTTCAGGTGTGAATTTGTCTGAATAATGGTCCGCCAATTCAAATTCAATGATCCTATCTTTGGCGCTGGCGCCCTCAACTCTTAAGGTTTTATTGGAGCTAATAACAACCTTCGCATTTATAACAAAGGGTTGCTGGTTCTTTTTGTCAACGTGGATCCCGTCTGTTATGTCATTGAAAACATACTCAAGGCGGAAGCTACGGCGGACATCGTTTAAGTGAATGATCTGGGTGTCAAAGCTGGCATCCTGGTATCTGTGTTTATTGGAAACATCAAATACCTTCCCAGGAATTTCAGTATACTTTTTCAAGTGACCAGTTGCCCTCACTAATAAAGTTTTTCCGGTGCGCCCCTCATCGTCATCACTTATCCTGGAATCAGTTAGGTTAACCGCCCGGCGCTTATAATCGTAAAAGTCATGTAATATATAACCAATGATCGTTCTAAGACTTTGAAACCTTTTTTCATCTTTACCGGCAATATTCCAAACAAAGTTTTTAAAATTGCATTCTTCTGATCCTGGTTCAAAGTCCCTGTCCTGGACCTGGCTTTTGTAAATAAAAAATGGTAATTCAGAATAATTCTTCAGGCTTATCTTTTCCGGTGTAATTTCTAGGAAACCATTCCGGAAATAAACAAATGCGGTTTCAAGATTGTCTTTGTTAACTTCAAGGGTTTCGGTTCCCAAAAGGCTAAGTTTGTTTTTTGAGAAGTAAAGCTGAGGGCTTCCGTAAAACTTTGAAAACAGATCTAATTTAGTAACATCGCCCCTAAGCATCCCATCGCCCAAAGCATTAACAAACTCTAAAAGATTATCCTGAATTTGTGTTGGGTTTGCTTCATCTATCAGGTT
The DNA here is from genome assembly GCA_964646795.1 of uncultured Syntrophomonadaceae bacterium. Lineage (GTDB taxonomy): Bacteria > Bacillota > Dethiobacteria > PWVN01 > PWVN01 > CAZYHL01. Next base: position 1,274 of record CAZYHL010000248.1, on the reverse strand, counting down.
TTCATCAATCTTAATAAAAGTAAAGTCTTGTCCAACATCAAACCGGCGGAAGCCTCTTGCCCTGATAAGCTGAATAAGTTTATAGCTGTCAATTTTGCAGCCAATTGTATTTCCCTTTTTATCCTTTTCCGGAAACCAGAAAACAGCAAAGTTTGTTTCCGGCCTGATCAATTCAAGGGCTTCGCCGTTAAACTGAAAGTCCCGGCGCTTTAGTCTGAATTTATTTTCCCCTAACTCTGACTTGTAGACATTATAAAAGTTTTCTGCATTATCCAGGCCAAAGTAAGCTTTCAGCTTTGAATCGGAATTACCAGAAACATTAAACCAGCCTGTAAATTTCTTTTGGCCAACTGCCAGGGCTTCCAGTTCCTTTTTAATTTCCTGGGGGTTGCTGTCAGGCAATAACAATAATTCATCAAGGCCCTTCGCCTGGCTTTTTAATTCCGGAAGGATATGGCAGAAATAAAGGTCAATATTTAAAGGGCTGCAAAGCTCTTTAAACTTGGATAGGCTTTTAAAGAAGCTGAAGGCCCTGGGGTAAAGGTCCTTTTCGGTTTGTTCAGGATCATATTTGCAGGTCAAAGCATCAGCATCAAAAACAAGTATTAAATTTTGCACCTTGCATTTCTCAATTAACTTTTGAAAATCCTGGTGCAATTCATTTTCTAACTCGTTATCCTTTGCGCTGTGAATTCCGCCAATTGCCACAAAGTCCAATCCCAATTTCTTCCAGCCAGCCAGGCTTTTCTTTTCACCTTCAACAATGAAAAGGTTTTTCACTGGTTCAGCATCGCGGTATTTGTGAATTATCCCTGGTGGAAAATAAGGGAAGGTTCCTGATTTTGCAGGTTGTGAATATTTTCCCTGTCCTGGCTTTGGATCCTTAAGCCTGGTCCTTTCAAAATCTGCTAACTTGTTTCCTTTTGGTATCTGAACCGGGTACCCTTCGATAGTAAAATAAGGAATATGGACATCTCCGTTTTTCTCATAAAAAACAGGGACATCCCTGGGGGGAATGTCTTTACCCTGTGTTGTGCGGAAAACCAAGTCTGATTCATTAATTCCTGTTTCTTTTAAAAATTGGTTCAACAGGCCACCGTTTAAACTCAGGGGTTCTTTAACCTGGGTTTCTTTTTTTAATTGATTCATTAGCCCTTTTTAAATTAAAATTTTGCCTCCTAAGTTTTTTTGGTTGTTAAAAAATACGGCATCCCCAATTTAATTTGCCCTGTTTTTAAAAAGTCTTTCTTCTTTTTTTCTTACTTCAGTAGCCC
>CAZYHL010000247.1:0-2860 GCA_964646795.1 uncultured Syntrophomonadaceae bacterium | reverse complement strand
CCGCAGTGCGAAAGTACATTGCGCAGCGCGCGGAGCTTATCGGCGCAATCCGGCTGCCGAATAACGCCTTTTACGCCAACGCGGGTACGCAAGTCACGTCCGATATTCTTTTTTTTCAGAAGCGCGACCGCCTGATTGATATCGAACCGGATTGGGTGCATCTTGGACAAACCAGCGACGGACTGCCCATCAACAGCTATTTTACGGAAAACCCCGACATGGTACTGGGCACAATGGTGCAGGACGACATGATGTATGGCAACGCCAAGGAAACAACCTGTATGCCGTTCCCCGATTCCGAACTGGCTGACCAGCTGCGCATCGCAATTGAAAACATCCATGCACAGATTACGGAATATGAGCATGAGGATTTGGAGGAATCCGACGATACTTCCATCCCTGCGGACCTGGACGTACGCAACTTCAGCTATACGTTGGTGGACGGCGAAATCTATTATCGTGAAAACTCCCGAATGAACAAAATCGAAGTGTCAGTAACCGCTGCCAATCGTATCAAAGGTATGGTTGAGATACGGGACTGCACAAGGTGTCTGATCGAATACCAGCTTGAAGGATATTCAGACGAGACCGTTGAGCGCGAGCAGCATAACCTGAACGCGCTGTATGACAGCTTCACGAAAAAGTACGGCCTGCTGAACAGCCGCGCGAACAACATGGCTTTTTCCGACGACAGTTCGTATTGCCTGCTCTGTTCTCTAGAAATCATCGACGAGAACGGCGAGTTGGAACGCAAGGCGGATATGTTCACCAAACGCACCATTAAGCAGCATACCGTTGTGACTTCTGTGGATACGGCCAGCGAAGCGCTTGCGGTTTCCTTATCGGAAAAAGCCTGCGTGGATATCGACTATATGACTAACCTGACGGGCCTTTCGTTTGAGAACCTTTCGCAAGAGCTTACGGGCGTGATCTTTTTAAATCCTGTAAGCAAACGGTATGAAACGGCGGACGAATACCTGTCGGGCAATGTCCGGGAAAAGCTGCGCATTGCAAAGGAATCTGCTGAAAACGATTCAGCGTATGCTTCCAAAGTTACAGCATTGGAATCAGTGCAGCCCGAAGACCTGACCGCGAGCGAAATCGATGTGCGGCTCGGTGCTACGTGGCTTCCCCCGGAAGACATCGAGCGGTTCATATTCGAGCTGCTGAAACCAGGCTATTACGCCCGAAACAGAATCAAAGTCCATTATTCCCCCTACACCGCTGCATGGAATATCGAAGGCAAAAAGGCCGATTACGACAATGTCGCGGCTAACGTCACCTATGGCACCAAGCGCATAAATGCGTATCAGATTATTGAAGAGACGCTCAACTTAAAGGATGTGCGTATCTTTGACAAGAAGGTGGATGCCGAAGGGAACGAGACGCGAGTGCTGAACCGGCAGGAAACCATGATAGCGCAACAGAAACAGCAGCAGATTAAGGAGGGGTTCCGCGACTGGATATGGAAGGACCCTGACCGGCGTGAAAGGTTGGTAAAACTCTACAACGAACGGTTCAATAGTATAAGACCCCGCGAATACGATGGCAGCCATATCCGGTTTACGGGTATGAACCCAGAAATCATATTGAAACCGCATCAGGTGAATGCTGTCGCTCACATCCTTTACGGCGGAAATACGCTGCTGGCGCATGTGGTCGGTGCGGGCAAAACGTTTGAAATGGTTGCGGCTTCGATGGAGAGTAAGCGGCTGGGGTTGTGTCAGAAGAGCCTGTTCGTGGTTCCGAACCATCTGACTGAGCAATGGGCTTCGGAGTTTCTGCAGCTTTACCCAAGCGCCAATATCCTTGTGGCGACCAAAAAGGATTTTGAAGCCAGAAACCGCAAAAAGTTCTGCGGCAGAATTGCGACCGGAGACTACGACGCGATTATCATCGGTCACAGCCAGTTTGAAAAGATACCGATGTCTGTCGAGCGGCAGCGCCGGTTGCTGGAGGAACAGCTGGATGAGATTACGGATGGGATACAGGAATTGAAGGAGAACCACGGAGAGCGTTACTCAATCAAGCAACTTGAGAAGGTGAAAAAGTCTATTAAGCTCAAGCTGGATAAGCTCAATGATACCAGCCGGAAAGATGATTTGGTGACTTTTGAGGAACTCGGCGTTGACCGGCTGTTCGTGGATGAGGCACATTCGTTTAAGAACCTTTTCCTGTATACCAAGATGCGAAATGTAGCAGGACTGGCGCAGACGGAAGCGCAGAAATCCTCCGATTTATTCATGAAATGCCGATATCTCGATGAATTAACCAGTGGACGCGGTGTGGTGTTTGCTACAGGTACGCCCATCAGCAATTCCATGACCGAGCTGTACACCATGCAGCGGTATTTACAGTATGAGACGCTGCGCAACCAAGGCTTGCAGCACTTTGACGCATGGGCATCAACGTTTGGCGAAACGATAACTGCCATCGAGCTTGCGCCGGAGGGAACCGGATATCGGGCGAAAACACGGTTTGCGAGGTTCTATAACCTGCCCGAATTGTTAAGCATGTTCAAGCAGGTGGCTGACATTCAGACCGCGGATATGCTGAATCTGCCCGTTCCTGAGGCGGAATACCATAACGTCGTCATAAAACCGAGTGAGCATCAGAAGAACATGGTGGCTGAGTTTGCTGAGCGCGCGGAGAAAGTCCGAAATGGAATGGTGGACTCAACTGAGGATAACATGCTCAAAATTACGAACGACGGGCGCAAGGTGGCGCTTGACCAGCGTCTGGCCAATGAGCTGCTGCCGGATGATGAGGACAGCAAGGTGAGCAACTGCGTCGAAAATATTTACCGCGTATGGGAGCAAAACAGGGAAAAGAAGCTGACGCAGCTCGTGTTCTGCGACCT
>CAZYHL010000246.1:593-2868 GCA_964646795.1 uncultured Syntrophomonadaceae bacterium | reverse complement strand
AATCATTGTTGTCCACCCTCTCAATGGGCACTTCCTTCGGCTTGTCAAGCTGGGGGACCCAGTCATAAGGATATCGGTAAGCCCGGTAGACATAGTTGAGCTTCATGTATTTTCCCCAGTAGGGGCAGTGGTATTCCCAAACGATTTCTTTTTCCGGGGTTAACTCCATCATCTGCCCGCCGCCGCCAAGGGTTATCAGGGAGTTGCCGTTGGCCAGCCTCTGGACATTGCTGACAAAAGTGCTGTAAAAATAATGGGAAACGGAAGGTTCACGATGGCCAAAATCGTTGGGGACAACAGACCAGACAATCTCCATCTTTACGGGATCAATTTCCAGGACGCGGGAATAGTCGCGGCGAATGGCCTTGTTTCCCGTTGGAGACAGGGGGTTGGGGTTATCGTAGCCAGCCCAGCCGCCATTGTCGAAGATTAAAATGTTGCCTTCGCCGGGGAGCCCCTTTGGAATCATGTGGACATTGTGCTGGCCGATAATCCAGCCGATCCTCTTGCCGTTTTCATCGTCGTAATAAGGGCCGAGCTTCCAGACAATCTTCCCTGTTTCCTTGGATATAATCGCGATAATGTTGCTCTCGCGGGAATCCCAGATAATGTTGTCAGGGCGGAACCTTTCGTCACCGCCATCATACCACTTGTTCGACCCCAGGTAACTCATGGAATTGATATGCATCCAGTCGCCGCCGGCAGGGGTCATACCAGGGTTCCTGAAAAGGGCGTTAATGGAACCATCCCGGAAACCAAGCTCCTCAAAATGTTCGTTGCAGTTCCAGCGCCAGAGAATATTGCCGTCCCAGTCAATCTCGATGAAGCAATCATCCAGCAAATTTTTATCGGATATGTTAGGATTGTTCACATTATGATGGCAGAGGATAAGCGTCTTGCCGCCCTTGATTTTCGGCTCCATCCCCGGCACATAGTAACCGACCGGGTTGCCTTCCCTCTGGTAATCATGGTGCTGGCGCAACATCCAGCGGGGCTCAAGTTCGGGGTCCTCAATGTATTCCAGCCGGTCAAATTTCCACTCAATATTGCCGTCCCAGTCAACCTGGACAAGGTCAATGACATCCTGGCTGCCATAACGGCGATCCCGCTCGCCGCTGCTCCCGATAATGCGCCCTCCCGGCAGCAGCTTGTTAGGAAAACCATGCAGCTCATCAAAAAACTTTACTACCTTGCCGTTCATGTCCATTATTACCGCGCCATGCTCGTTCGCTTGGAAAACAGTGTAGCCGTTCCAGGCCTTTTCAGGGTTGTAAATTGTGGTCCCCATCGGGTGTACGGTTGGTTTGCCCATTTAATGACACTCCTTTGTGAACTTTTTAATATATAATATTAAAGAAAAGAAACGCTTTTCCTGCCGGGAGCAAAAGCCCCCGCTAGGAAAAGTGTCGTGAGTAAACATTATTACTTAAGGAGATAGCCGGGTTAAGCAAGCAGTACGCTTCGCTTTTGCTTCTTTAATATCCCAAAGTCTCCAGACGTTTGCTCAACCTGCCTTGCTTGTCATCCTTCTTCTCTTCGTCTTTCTGCATCTGTTCATTGAAAGCTTTCAGGGAATCAAAGCCAAGGGTCCCCGGCACATTGGTGGCGTTGCTGAAGTCCTTGGGCGCCGCTCCCGGCATGCGGAACTCGTTGTTGTCCACTCTTTCAATAGGTACCTCTACCGGCTTGTCAAGCTGGGGTATCCAGTCATAAGGATAGCGGTAAGCCCGGTAGAGATAGTTGGTTTTCATGTATTTTCCCCAGTAGGGGCAATGATATTCCCAGACGATTTCTTTTTCCGGGGTCAACTCCATTATCTGCCCGGCGGAACCCACATTTATCAAAGTGTTGCCGTTAGGCAGCCTCTGAGCGTTGCTGACAAAAGTGCTGTAAAAATACTCGGCTACCACCTGTTCATAACCCAGGTCCTTGGGGGTAACGGACCAGACAATCTCCATGGTTACAGGGTTGATTTCCAGGACGCGGGAATAGTCGCGGCGAATGGCCTTGCACCCCGTGGGCGTCATCGGGCTGGGGGTGTCATAGCCGGCATAGCCGCCGTTGTCAAAGAGTAAAATGTTGCCTTCGCCGGGGAGCCCCTTCGGAATCATATGGACATTATGCTGGCCGATAATCCAGCCGATCTTCTTGCCGATTTCATCGTCGTAGTAAGGCCCCTGTTTCCAGACAATCTTGCCGGTTTGCTTGGAGATAATGGCGATAATGTTGCTCTCGCGGGAATCCCAGATAATGTTGTCCGGGTGGAATCTTTCGT
>CAZYHL010000246.1:0-583 GCA_964646795.1 uncultured Syntrophomonadaceae bacterium | reverse complement strand
ACCACTTGTTGGGGCCAAGGTAGCTCATGGAGTTGATATGCATCCAGTCACCGCCGGCAGCAGTCATGTTGGGGTCCCTGAAAAGAGCATTGATAGAACTGTCACGGAAGCCGAGCTCCTCGAAATGCTCGTTGCAGTTCCAGCGCCAGAGAATATTGCCGTCCCAGTCAACTTCGATAAAGCAGTCATCCAGCAGTTTCTTATCGGAGATATTGGGGTTATTCACATTGTGGTGGCAGAGGATAAGGGTTTTGCCGTCCTTGATTTTTGCTTCCATCCCCGGTACATAGTAACCGACGGAGTTACCTTCCCTCTGGTAATCATGGTGCTGCCGCAACATCCAGCGGGACTCAAGTTCGGGGTCTTCTATGTATTCCAGCCGGTCAAACTTCCACTCAATATTACCGTCCCAGTCAACCTGAACAAGGTCAACCTGATCCTGAAAACCATAGCGACGATCCCGCTCGCCGCTGCTGCCGATAATGCGCCCTCCCGGCAGCAGCTTGTTGGGAAAACCCTGCAGCTGGTTCCAAAACTTTACCACCTTGCCGTTCATGTCAATTATTACGGCGCCGTGCTCGTT
>CAZYHL010000245.1:0-2884 GCA_964646795.1 uncultured Syntrophomonadaceae bacterium | reverse complement strand
AGTATACCAGGAATGTAAAAAGTTATCAATATATTTATTTAGAAGAAAAGTAAGTATTTACAAATGATTTTTTTTAATTACCATAAAACTTGACATCATTTTTCATTTCAGGTAAGAATATGATTATAAGGTTTTTTTGACTTTATAGAGGAGGTTAAAGTAGCATGAAAAGAAAAACTTTTTACATCACTACTCCCATTTATTACCCCAGTGACAAGCTGCATATTGGGAATTCTTATACAACAGTGGCAGCCGACGCCATGGCGCGTTTTAAGCGAATGTCGGGTTATGACGTCTGGTTTTTAACGGGAACGGACGAGCATGGCCAAAAAATAGAACGCAGGGCGGCCGAAGCAGGGATGCCTCCCCGTGAATTTGTTGACGGAATCGTAGCCTGGATTAAAGATCTTTGGTCCGTGCTGGATATTTCTTATGATGACTTTATCCGTACCTCGGAAGCCAGGCATAAAAAAATTGTGCAGGCAATCTTTAAAAAGTTTTACGATCAGGGAGATATCTACAAGGGCAAATACGAAGGATGGTACTGCACTCCCTGCGAAGCTTTCTGGACGGAGCGGCAGGCGGTAGGAAGGAAATGCCCCGATTGCGGACGGCCGGTAGAACTGGTTTCCGAGGAGAGCTATTTTTTCCGCATGTCCAAATATGCGGATTCTCTGCTTAAATATATTGAAAGCCATCCGGATTTTATCCAGCCCGCTTCCCGTAAAAATGAAATGATCAATAATTTTTTGAAACCGGGCTTGGAAGATCTTTGTGTTTCCAGAACCACATTTAATTGGGGTATCCCCGTACCTTTTGACGAAACACATGTTATTTATGTTTGGCTGGATGCTCTCAGCAATTATATTACGGCCTTGGGCTATTTAACGGAAGACGAGGAAAAATTTCACCGTTTTTGGCCTGCAGATGTGCATTTAATCGGTAAGGATATTATCCGCTTTCACACGATTTACTGGCCTATCTTCCTGATGGCGCTGGGAATTCCGTTGCCGAAACAGGTCTTTGGCCACGGTTGGCTGTTGGTGGAGGAGGGGAAGATGTCCAAATCAAAAGGAAATGTTATTGACCCCAAAATACTTGTCGATAAATATGGCTCTGACGCTATTCGCTATTTTCTCTTAAGAGAAATACCTTTTGGTTCCGACGGGGTTTTTACGAATGAGGCCCTCGTTCAGAGGATAAACTTTGACCTGGCCAACGATCTGGGGAACTTGCTGAGCAGAACGGCGGCTATGGTCAAGCAGTATTTTAGCGGCAGGCTGCCCGCGCCCGCGGGAGACGAAAGGCCGGACAGAGAGTTAAAAGAAATGGCTTTAGGGCTGCCGTCCGTCTTGGAATCCTTGATGAACAAACTGCAGTTCGGCAACGCATTGACGGAATTGTGGAAGTTTATCTCCCGCACCAATAAGTATATTGACGAAACCACACCCTGGGTGCTGGCCAGGGACGAAAAGAGCAGGGAAAGGCTGGGGACGGTTCTCTATAATCTTTCGGAAGCCATCAGGTTTGTGGCCGTGCTCCTTTATCCTTTTATGCCGCAGACGCCTGCAAAAATATACCGGCAGTACGGCATTTCAGAGCAAAAGGATTTGCACACCTGGGAAAGCCTAAGCTCCTTTGGCGCCTTAAAAGCAGGTACTGTCATACCTGGAGGAGAAATACTGTTCCCGCGCCTAAATCTGAAGGAAGATGAGAAGCAAACACATCCGGAGCCAAAAGGAACATCAAAAGAAAAACCTGCCGTTCCTACGGCCCCAAAACAACAAGGGGACAAGGCTGAAACAGTTAACATCGATGAATTTGCGCGCCTCGATCTGCGGGTTGCCGAAATCATCGCTGCGGAAAAGATTCAGGGGGCAGATAAACTCTTGAAATTACAGTTAAGTTTAGGGGAAGAAGAACGCCAGGTAGTGGCCGGGATAGCCAAGCATTTTCGTCCCGAAGAACTCGCCGGAAAGAAGGTTATTTTCGTAGCCAATTTACAGCCTGTGAAGCTTAGAGGGGTACTATCCCAGGGAATGATTCTGGCAGCCAGTGATGCTACAGGAAGGCTGGCCTTAACAACGATTGAGGGCAATCTGCCGGCGGGAAGCAGGGTCAAGTAAATGCCGGCCCAGTTGATTGACAGTCATGCACATTTGATGGACAAGGAATTTAACCGGGATATGGATGCTGTTCTTGACAGATGTAGGGAGGAAAATGTTGTTGCGGTAATCAATGTGGGCTATAACCTCCCCTTTGCCCGCAAGGCGGTAGCTCTGGCAGCAGCTTACTCTTCCCTTTATGCCGTGGTAGGTATCCATCCCCATGATGCTGCCGCAGTGCCTGAAAATTATTTTGAAGAATTAAAAAAATTAGCCCAAAAACCGAAGGTAGTTGCGCTGGGAGAGATGGGGCTGGATTTTTACCGCAACCTTTCCCCTCCCAAGATTCAGGAAAAAATCTTTAGGGAACAGCTCATTTTAGCCAGAGAGCTCTCACTGCCTGTTGTCGTTCATGACAGGGACGCCCACAAGCAGGTGCTGAAAATATTAGAGGAAGAAAGAGCGGCGGAATTTGGCTGTCTGCTTCATTGTTTCTCAGGTGATTTGGAGATGGCCCGGCAATGTGTAAAAAAAGGGTATTACCTTTCGCTGGCCGGCCCCGTAACCTTTAAAAAGGCAGCGGCTTTAAAAGAAGTAGCCTTAAAGTGCCCCCGTGACTTCCTCCTGCTGGAAACAGACAGTCCTTATCTGGCTCCCCACCCCCGGCGGGGCAAAAGAAATGAGCCGTCCTATGTAACCTATGTTTGCCGGGAGGTTGCGAACCTGCGGGGAGAAACCTATGAGGAAGTAGCCCGGTTTACCTTTGAAAACACCTGCCG
>CAZYHL010000244.1:0-2885 GCA_964646795.1 uncultured Syntrophomonadaceae bacterium | reverse complement strand
ATTCGTTATCTCTCTTACTTGGCCTACAACCGGCATAAACGTCACAATTGCTCCAAAGCCAAAATGTACTACAAGGACCAATATGGAAGACAGCATTACCGATTTAGCAATCCAGGGCTGTTTTTCTTTTCCCGATTCGACTTTTTTAATTATTCGGCTATTATCTTCCTTTAATATACAAGTTAACAACAAAGCTGTCAGGGTGATAATGCCAATAATGACAATAGTAGTAACGTAACTATAATTCCAATATAAAAATTCGACCATCAAAGGCCCTACAGCATTACTTATAGGAGGAGCAATGGCAAAATAGCCCATGGCTTCTCCCTGGCGTGTCAGCGGCGCAAGTTCCGCCGCAAGTGTAAATAAAGCCGACATCATACCACCAAATGCAAAACCCTGCAGCGCCCTTAAAACGATGACCAGTATGACTTTTTGAGCAGCTATGAGCAAAAAGGTGCTTAAACAATAGAAGACTATATTTATTAAAAGGATTTTTCGACAGCCGTGAAGGTCAATATAAACACCGTAAAAAGGCCTTGATATAACTCCTACGATCAGGGTTAGACCCGCCGCAAAACCTACCATGGCTTCTCCGCCGCCAATATCAAGAATATGTAGCGGAATTAAAAACTGCAAGCCCGTCAATGTAATCAATAATAGAAGCGACAGTGTAAGAAAAATGTTATAATTCAAAGTGAATAACTTTTCTTTATTAACTTCCAATCATTTTATCCCCCTCCGCATTCTTCCATCAAATTCAATTCGCTCACAGTTATTATAGTATTTCATCATTTCCATAATAAAGCAGTTATAAATCAATACTTCAATAGGATTACATTCAACCATTTATTTATGTTTGACAGCCTACTTTCCTATTCTTTCTGCATAATTGCTCTATATTCCTTTTATCTGCCGCTTTCATTAATATCCGCTGGAGTTCACGCCTTATTAAGGATTTTTCTCCGCCAAATGTGGTATATTTATCTGATATTTGTAATTTTATACATAAATATGCCTTTAAAAATAAAGACTATTATGTAATTAAGCTAAGCGTAATAGGAGGTATTAAACTGTTAAAAGTAAGAGATACGATTGTTGCAGGAGCTTTAGCCGGATGGATGGGAAATGTTGTGAAGGAAGCGCTGACATGGACCTTTTACCTTATGGGATGGACAAGATATACCTTTGTCCATATTGCCGCCGGTTTTTACTATTCTGCAGAAAACCTCAATGCCCCATTAAGCCTAGTAACCGGCGCAATAACAGACTGGACAATAGCGACAACCTTTGGTGTTATGCTCTTATTAATCCTTCGCTATACAGGGACAGACTACGCTGTATTTAAAGGCATAGCTTTTGGCTCATTGTTCTATGTTCTTGCTTTTGGGATAGGGATGGCACTGGATATTACTCGGGCCACATTGGTAACACCACTGCCTGACTTTCTGCTGCTTATGGCACACCTTGTTATCGGAGGCGTTGCCGGCTGGGCTTTAGAAAAATATTTTAAGCAGGCTGTAAAACATAAGTTTTAAAGCCTGCCTTTAGCTTGTCTGGAGATAGTTCGAAGAATACACTCTTTATCTGGCAAGTGTATTTACATTCCCTCCCTCAAGATTCATTATCTTTATCACTGCATTCATGACAGAGGATGATGGATTGAGGGCATAATCCATTAACATTAGCTTATCATTCACAAGATTCATATATATTCCGTATGAAACACTCGAGAATACTTCTTTTTCATCGCTGCCGTCCATTTTACAGCTATTTATAGTGTAATCATAACCATAAGCCGAATAATTGAAGTTGGTGTCATATTCGGAAAAGAAAATCCTTCCCTCATATGCATTAATATTATTAATAGGTGCATTCTTTGCACTTCTTATAAGCTTATTGTTTTCTCCGTCCAAATCGCATATGTAAATATCGCTGTTATGATCAAAATAGACTATTTTATCTTCGCTTAGTACATATGATTTCACAGCTGCAGTTAATAAGACTTGAGGTTCGGTACCGTCCGGCTTAGTCCTAAACATATTGCCGATATTATCGAAATAATACAGTTGGTTTTTATGAATAACAGGAGAGTAGCCGAGGGGGAACAGAACTTCTTCGCTACTGCCGTCTATAGAAGATCTGCATATTGACATAGAAGACTGGTGCTCATCATTGCTTTTCATATAATATAAGTAGTTATCATAAAAAAACATACCATAGCTATATTGGTCATTAATCTTCTCTAATTGTGAACCATCGAGTTTCATCCTAAATATGTTATATGTACCATCAATCTCTGCGCCCTGGTTACCGGAAAAATATAACCAGTCTTCGATAACCACTAACGACCATCCGAAGCCGTCAAATATAGGCTTGAGTTCTGTTCCATCCTTTTTAACCGAGTAAATATGCGCTTTATTATTTGTATCAAAGCTTGAATAGAAAACGTATTGATCTGTAGAAAAATAGTATTGACCATTCATAATGTTTCCCAAGTCCGATGTTTTAACTCCCGTTGAAACGACAGCAGATTCTGTTTGGCTTGCAGTATCATCAGGCTCAGTGTTTTCCAGAGCCGGCGGGTTTTTTTTACCGCAGGCGTTGCAGGACAGCATAACTAAAGAGACTAAAATTCCGATTGTCAAAAAAGATAATATTTTTTTCGTAAAGATGTTCCTGTTCATGTGGCACACCCCTTAATAAAATATTTTTACATATCCAGTCATCAAACTAAAAATATTGCGCCTTCCGCAATACAAGGCCGAGAAAATACTATTGCTAGCCTCTTAGGCAATTCCAATTATGTATTTTATAATGCCACTATTTATGGTTAATGTAAATAGCTTTGTCATTTTCTATTAGATTTTGTGGGATTTTTGTGT
>CAZYHL010000243.1:0-2894 GCA_964646795.1 uncultured Syntrophomonadaceae bacterium | reverse complement strand
GGTCGGGAACAAGGTTTATTTCACCCGGATTGACATAACAGGCGCTTATGTGGGCGATCCCTTCCTTTGACCCTATAAGGGGCAAAACCTCTGCCGCCGGATCGAGGTCAACGCCAAAGCGGCTTTGATAATAAGCGGCAACAGCTTCTTTAAAGTCTATCAGCCCGTTATCGGGGGGATAAGAATGGTTTTTTGGTTTCTTTATTTCCTCCGCCATCTTGCTGATAATAAAATCCGGCGTCGGCTTATCCGGATCCCCAATCCCGAGACGGATAACGTCAATCCCTTTTGCCACAGCTTCTTGAACTTTTTTATCAATTTCCGCAAATAAATACCTTGGTATTTTTCTGATTCTTTCCGCCGGCTGAATCAACAAAGCTCCTCCTCCTAAAAACGATTATCTTTTTAAACCTCAAGCATCTCGGCCAACTCCTCGGGGTCAAAGGAACCCGAGAACACTTTTTCGGCAGGACCGGACATGAATACGTGATTGTCCTCAGCCCACCGTATATATAAATCCCCGCCCGGAAGGGTTACCGTTACTCCCCGCCCTGTAAGGCCGTTCAGCGCAGCAGCGACTACAGCAGCACAGGCTCCTGTACCGCAGGCCAAGGTAGGTCCTACACCTCTCTCATAAACTAAAACCCGGATTTGTTCTTTATCAAGGACTTTAACAAACTCCACATTTGTCTTCTTGGGGAAGAGAGGATGCTTCTCCAGGAGCGCCCCGGCTTCCAAAAGTTCTTTTTCCACAATCTCGTCAACAAAGATCACACAGTGAGGGTTACCCATGGACAGAGCGGTAAATTGGAATTTCCTGCCCATAATTTGAATGGGTTGACCAATAACAGGGCTTTCCCCCAGAGACACGGGGATGAGCCTGGCGGCAAAAATAGGTTCTCCCATATCCGCCTGGTATTCTACCCTGTCTCCTTCCTTAATTACCTTGACCCTTTTTATGCCGTTTAAGGTCTCGATAGTTATCTCTTCCTGTGAATAACCTTTCGCTTCCACCACATATTTAGCTACGCAGCGGATGGCATTCCCGCACATCTCCGCCTCGCTGCCGTCATTATTAAAAATCCGCATGCAGACATCCGCAAAAGCTGACTTCCTGATAATTACAAGCCCGTCTCCCCCCACGCCAAAATGCGGACGGCAAATAACCCGGGCTAATTTAGGCGCAAGGCCTATTTTCATTTTTTCAGCCATATCATCAATAACGATAAAATCATTACCAAGACCATGCATTTTTATAAATTCCATGCCAACCACCGAACCTTTTCAAGTCATTTTCCTTTAACTGCCGGCTGCCGCCTCATTCTGCCGGCAAAGCCTTAAAGGGATAAGATCATTTTGTACTATATCCTCATAGCTTTCACGTTTCACAACCAGTTCCGGACGACCTCCGGAAATAAAGACAACTGCGGGCCGGCCGAATCTATTATAATTATTTGCCATAGAATAATGATATGCCCCCGTGCTTAAAACCGCGACAATGTCTCCCCTTTGAAGGGACGGAAGGGCAATATCCTTAATCAGAATATCCCCCGATTCGCAGGCTTTGCCGGCAATTGTAACCACTTCCGCCGGAGGATCCCCAGCTTTGTTAGCAACCACAGCCGTATACTTGGCCTGGTAAAGAGCAGGGCGGAGATTATCCATCATGCCCCCGTCTACCGCTACGTATTTACGGATGCCCGGCAGGTTTTTTACTGTTCCGACAGTATAAAGAGTAATACCTGCTTCCCCTACGATGGAACGGCCCGGTTCAACCAGCAGCTTGGGCAGAGGGAGGCCATGTTCCGCCGCCTTCTTTTTTACGGTCCGGGCGACAAGAGAGAGATAATCCTTAAGGAGCGGAGGGTTATCGTCCTCGGTATAACGAATGCCGAAACCGCCGCCCAGATCCAGTTCGCCCAAGGTGACCCCTATGCTGTCTTTTATTTCCTTTATAAAATCCATCATTAACGAAGCAGCAAGGGAAAAGGGCTTCAGGTCAAACACCTGGGAACCTATATGGCAGTGAATGCCTTTTAATGCAACATTTTTAAGATGATGCGTTTTTTTAACAAAAGCCAGAGCCTGGCCGTCGCTGAGTCCGAGGCCGAATTTGGAATCAAGCTGCCCTGTCTGGATATATTCATGCGTATGCGCCTCAACCCCCGGCTTAACCCTTAGATAAATGGCAGCCGTGAGGTTCATTTTCTTGGCGATTGAGTTAAGTAAATCCAATTCGTCCAAGCTGTCTACGATAATTCTGCCAACGCCCGCCTCCAGTGCCATCTTTATTTCTTCAGGAGTTTTGTTGTTCCCGTGGAAATATATTTTTTCCGGCGGGAAATCCACTTTTAAAGCAGTATACATTTCACCGCCCGAAGCGACATCCAGGGATAGACCCTCCTCTTGAATCAGGCAGCACATAGCCTTGTTGAGAAAAGCTTTTCCGGCAAAGACTACCTCTGATTTTGGGTATTCTGCCTTGAAACCGTCCCGGTAAGCAGCGCAATTCTTCCGGATAAGGCCTTCATCCATAACATAAAGGGGAGTGCCAAAAACGCCGGCCAACTCCACCAAATCTGTACCCGCCGCTTCCAGATGATTTTTTTTGTTTATTGTTGTATTGCCCAGCATAAGCCGATCCTCCTGTTTCTAAAGCTTAAAAAGGCCTGGGATATAAGGCGATCAATCCTTGCATTGCAGGAGCAGTAATTCCTTTATTCTATGTATGAATAACTGCGGACGCTCTCCATCAGGCGGCGCCATTTAAGCCATTCTCCCATTTAATTTTGCTTTTGATTCTATCATGAAGCCTTTAATAAAGTCAACGAGGAGATTCAATAATTTATTTACTTGATTACGTCTGTTATGATTGGTTTATATTCGGGCGAGGC
>CAZYHL010000242.1:0-2919 GCA_964646795.1 uncultured Syntrophomonadaceae bacterium | reverse complement strand
TTTCTTTTTTTACCGATAAAGCCTCTTTTTTCAAAATCATTAAGCCAAAAGGTTACCTGGGTTCTTGTCGTTCCTATAAATGAAGCCAACTGCTCATGTGTGATAACGATAGCTTTGTCATTTTCCTTACCGAATAATAATCCGTATCTTTTATGATAGATAATCATCTTGGCTATCCTCTGGGGCACTGTAAAAACTAAATCTTCCGCTTGCATCCTGACAGACCGGACTTTTTGGGTCATGCTGACCAGAAGCAGCATTGCAATATTTACATCGTTTTTGATTAGTTTTTGCGCTAGGTCCAGCGGAATAAACTGAATTTCCGACCGCGTCAAAGATTCCAAGTAAAAATAAAGGGGCTCGCCGTCAATAATTGATACCTCACCCAGCAGGTTAGGCGCTTCATATATAGACATTATTTTTTCAGTGCCGTCAATATAATAAATACCAATTTTTATTACGCCTGTTTTTAAGCAATATAAACCATGGCCGTCAATAAAAACATTTTCACCGCGATCATATTTTTTGCTTTCTCCTTGCTTGATTAACAATTCCCACGCAGTATTGTAATGGCTATAATCCAGTAAAGGAGTAATTTTCATCTGCTTCTTCCTCCTTTAAAAGTCGCTGCCAAAGGTAAACTGGCAAACGAGTTTAAGAGGTAATTAGAATATCAGCATACCGTTCTTCCTCTGACATTACTTTTTTCGCATAGGAGCAAACAGGGACGATTTTCATGTTTTTCTTGCGGGCATATTCCGCCACTTTTTCTATGAGTCTCCTGCCTATACCTTGTCCTTTTAGAGCCGGGGAAACAAAGGTAGAATCAATGCTTATAATACCTCCTTCTCTTAAAGAAAATATAAGCGCTGCATCAGGGTGCTCCGGGTCATTCCCAAGGAAGAATTTGTTCTCATTTTTTTTAATATCCTTCAAGCTTTTTGCCTCCTGAATCAGTTTTGGGAAGATGGCATCTTTGCTGTTCTTTTTTGCAAAGCACATAACAGCCCAAAAGGAAATTAAATCGCTCCTTCCTTCCTTTATCCTTTGTACAGATATTATAACATTATTAGCCTGTTATAGGTGATAATTATCTGCGGAAAAAACCATGTCCTCTTATCTTGTAATAATTTCCCGACCGGCTATGTGATATAATATTAATAAAACCC
The DNA here is from genome assembly GCA_964646795.1 of uncultured Syntrophomonadaceae bacterium. Classification (GTDB taxonomy): domain Bacteria; phylum Bacillota; class Dethiobacteria; order PWVN01; family PWVN01; genus CAZYHL01. Next base: position 1,750 of record CAZYHL010000242.1, on the reverse strand, counting down.
GAAGACTATAATCCCAAAAACAAAGGAGGCATTAACATGTTTAAGGAAGTGTTTTTGCTCGGCCTGGGTACTTTGAGTTTAACCAAAGAAAAAGCGGAACAATATTATCAAGAGTTGATTGAACGAGGACAAATGAATAAAAAAGAAGCGCGCCAATTCATAGATAATGTTATGGAAAAAGGCGAAGAAGAAAAAAGAGTAATTACAGCAATAATCCGGAACGAAATGGAAACTTTGAAAAAAGGCTATCCCTTTGTCCGCCGGGATAAGTTCGAAGAACTGGAAGCCAGAGTGAGGGACTTGGAACAAAAACTGCAAAATATAATTAGCTAACATGTCCTCCAACGCTTGTGCAAAAGCGACTGAAAAAGAAGGTGATGTATTGAGCGACAAACCATTATTCTTCTTCTTCCATACGGCAAGATTGCGACAAGTTGCCAATATTTTTGTGAAACATGGTTTCGGTTATCTGGCTAATCAAATATCACCCGGAATCTTCAAAAAAGCACGATCTTCCAACCAGGATGTAAATGGCGCTAAGGCTGCCCGCCAACTTAGGACGGCTCTGGAAGAACTCGGACCAACCTATGTAAAACTGGGCCAACTACTAAGCATGCGGCCGGACTTGCTTAATAAAGAATACATTCATGAACTGGAAAAACTCCAAAACGAAGTGCCTCCGGTCCCTTTTACCGAAGTCTGTTCAATCCTGGCTGAAGAAGGGATTAATCGCGAAAGCTCCTTTGCCTTTTTCAGCGAGCAACCTCTGGCCGCGGCTTCCGTAGCGCAAGTCCACAGGGCCATACTAAAAAGCGGACAAGAAGTAGCCGTTAAAATCCAGCGGCAAGGTATTAAGAAAAAAATTGAAGACGATCTTGAAATATTGGAGTATATAGCTCACATTCTGGAACGCAAAACTGATTGGGGCGCTCTTTACCGTACCAGTGAAATCGTCAAAGAACTGGAACATGCCATATTGAATGAACTTGATTTTAACAAGGAAGCCCGCAATGCCGATGTTTTTTATCGTGATTTTCAAGATGCCAAGAATGTGCTCATCCCAAAAATATTTTGGGATTATTCCACTAAAAGAGTATTAACCATGGAATATCACGGCGGAATTAAAGTATCGGATCCTGAAGGCTTAAAAAAGGCCGGATATAATGCCGAAAGAATCGCTAATAACTTGATTGATATTCTTTTTAAGCAAGTATTTGAGCATGGTTTTTTCCATGCGGACCCCCACCCGGGGAATCTGGCCGTACAAGCCGGTGAGAGAATTGTTTTTTACGACTTCGGCCAGGTGGGTTCGATTGACCAGATAACCCGGGAAAAAGCGGTAGCTTTGTTAGTCGGCTTAATTAAATTTGATGCCAATGCGATAACCAGAGCTTTGCTTGATTTAGGCATAACCACACAATCCATTAACCATGCGGCTTTTCGCTTGGACATTTCCAGGCTGCAGCAAAAATACTATGGTTTGCCTCTATCCCAAATCAATATGGGGGAAGCCATGGCTGAAATAATTGAGCTTTCCTTTAAACATCAGGTAAGGATCCCTTCGGAACTCTCCCTGCTTGCCAAAATGCTAATGACAGTCGAAAACATCATTTCCCATTTAAGCCCGGGTTTAAGCATTACTGATTTAGCCAAACCTTACGGCGAGAAACTCTTTAAAAAAAGATTTTTTGCCGCTAATCTTAAAGATAACCTTTCTAATTTGTTGCTCGACTATGCCTCTATTGCCAGC
>CAZYHL010000241.1:0-2998 GCA_964646795.1 uncultured Syntrophomonadaceae bacterium | reverse complement strand
CCCCCTTTCCTTCGCCTAAAATTCAGTACCATATCAAAAGATGCTTATAGAAAAAACCCGGACCAAGAAATATCCTTAGGAAACTCTGGTACAGTTAACATGTCGGCTATTCTAGGAAATATGCAAACAATGTTACTTCCAATAAGCAATTCCTTCCGAAATAATTCTTTCCAGGTTTTTGGTTCAAATAAGGATGAACTACTATCCTCAGTTTAAGTCTATATAAACACGTATTGCTTGTCAATCAATAATTTTTTATTCTTAACAAGCAAAACTTAATTTTATTATACGGCAAAAGCGTTCCGAGTATTTACTGGTTATTCTGAACGTTAAATACCTCCATCTCTCGGCTGCTCAAATTAAACTTGGCTTGAATATGCCGGGCTACAACAGCCGGCCGCTGCCGGGCAAAATTCCGCAAGCGATTAACCTGGTGATTCCAGGCGCTTAGAGCGCCGCCTTGCGGCCAGCGCTCCACATGCCGGTGCATTTCCGGTTCTACAAGGCCGGCCAAGTAATCTATCCGTCCCAAGACTCTTTCGGTAGAAAAAGTGTTGTTTAAATGGAAAGCAAAACGACGGATGAACTCGCTTCGAAATTCAGCGTTTTTTAGCAGGTTAACCAGCAAGACCGTGGAAAGCCGCCGGGCGACTCCGGTACCTTCCGGGTTTGTAACGGAAGCCAAAGTATTATGGTTGGGGTCAAAAAACCCCCAATCGGTGTCATAGACGATCCAGCGCCATTTCCCCTTTTCACTTCTTTCCCGCCAGAACCTGATATTAGCACTGTCGGTATTGGCAAAATAAATCTGGGCAATCCAATAATCCATGAAATTTTCCACATCCATTTGCGTCTGCACGTAAGCATAATTTTCCTGCCGGCGCATATCGTTGGTTGCGATAAACTGCCGCAGTTCCAGGTAATCCTTGTTGCTTCCGGCTCGAACCGTGCTGTTGGCCTGGAGGAGGTCTACCAGCTCCGGATCGACATCATACTTGTAAGCGATAAAATATTTATTGATTCTTTCCCGTAAATCATAAATCCCCCAGTATTCGCCGTTCAAATAAAGAACCACCATCCGGTAGTCCTGATAATCCAAATCCGTGTCTTCTAAAAGGCTGGTCATCATAGTATCCCGGATTTTGCTTAAGTTCGAGTCCTGGCCGGATGTCCTGAGACTTAAGGCCTTAAAGGTGGTTAACGGATTTTCGGGGAAAAAAGGGTACTCCATCACACTGCTCCCGTATCTGTCCCGGGCAAAAATATTAAAAGCCTTTTGGGGCATAGCCCTGCTGTACTGTCCGCCTATTTTTATCCCGGCATCAAAACAATACCCGAGGCTGCCGTCAGGTTCAAAGAACTGAAAGTGAATAGGTTTTTCCCAGTCTTGCCAAAAATTTGCGCCAAGGTGAGGAAATTCAGGCGAGGCGTTATAGCCCTTCACATAAATCCCCCTGGCCGGATCCCAGAGGTCGGCGGGATCCAGCATGACTGAAACCACCGGCAAGGTAGTTTCTTCGTTAATAAAAAAAGAGTGGCTGACGGTCCGGCTGGGCAAGCGGTCGGCAAGAAAGGCCCTGGCCCTGACGATAGTGGTTTTTTCAATCAGCAAAGGCCCCGTATATAGAGGAGAATCCTCATCAGGCTCCCGGCCGTCCAAAGTATAGCGTATTTGCGTACCCGCCTCCTGGAATCCCGGTCGGAGTGCCAGCGTTACGGCCTGGCCGTAAAAACCCCCGGTTTGAGAAAAAGCCGGTACGGGTACGTGAGCGCCAAGGGCTTCGGTATTGTTAACAGCCCCGGGAGTCGGCCGCAGAAAAAAAAACCTATCCAAGGTGCCTTTAAGGGATCTGCCGGCGGATATGTCCGGAGCCAGCATGCCCGTTGCCAACTCATCCATAACAATTCCTGACGGATGAGTGAGAAAAATGGTTTCTCCCTGCACTTTTAATTTGAAGTTAGTATGGAGGTAAGGTTTTTCCGGTATCCGGCGGTCCTTTCCGGAAGCAAAAACCAACAGGCAGGCTCCCGGTTCGATGACCGTTTCGGGAAACTGCCAGTAAAAGAGAGCTTCTTCCTTGTCCGAAAGTCCGTACCCCGCCAGATTTACGGCGGTGTCACCCGCATTACGGATTTCAATCCAATCCGAAAAATCGCCGTTCTCATCGGTAATTGTTTTTTGGTTTAAGGCCATAATCTCGTTTATTACCAAGTTAAAGCTTTGCAACAATTCCTTCCCTGACAATTGCTCAAAACCCCGGGTATAGTTTTCCTCTCCCGGTGTTGGCAAAGGATAATACAGCCAGGCCTCTGCCGTACCGTCTCTGCCGTAGGAAACATCGGCAGGCATGTCGCGTATGACTAATTCGTTAATTACCTGGCCTTCAGGCGTGCAAAAAACCAAGACATCATTCTGGTCGTTCAAACTAAAATTAGTATGCAAAATCCCGTTTTCCAGGTTGGCCCTGTTCTTCCCCGAAGCAAAGACCAGCAAGTATTGGCCCGGTTCAAGAGAAACGGCAGGGAAACGCCACTTAAAAGGGTTGCCGTTCTTGTCCGAAAGCCAATAACCTTCCAGATCAACCGGCAATTCCCCCGCATTATATAACTCTACCCAATCGGCAAGGTCACCGTCATCGTCGGTGATAGATGTCTTATTTGCGGTCATGAATTCGTTAATATAAACTTCTGCATCGCTTTTTTGTTCCGGGCTGAGAATCTTGTAACTGGTGGTATAATTCTCCTTCCCTGGAGTCGGTTCCAAATAATAGAACCATTCGCCGGCCCTTCCCGGTTTCCGCCCCCGGGAAACGTTGGACAGCATTTCCCCCGTATCGATACTGTCAACGATTATTCCCTCGGCAGTAGTAAAAACAAGTGTCTCGCCCAGAGCGCTCAGCTTGAAATTAGTATGCAGGAAAGGACCTGCCGGATCCCGCCGGCTTTTACCGGACAGGAAAACCAAAAGGAATTCCCCGGGCTCCAAGGTAACGGCCGG
>CAZYHL010000240.1:0-3007 GCA_964646795.1 uncultured Syntrophomonadaceae bacterium | reverse complement strand
TCAGACCTTCATTTGATGGAATAATATTGAGTTAATAAAATATTTGGAAAATACTAAGATATCTTATAAAATAATTGAAGGGAATATTAGAAATTCCTAGAAATATATTTAAATAAAAGAATGTACTCATGGTAAAATATCCAGTTGAGGAGGTATTGAAACTAATAATGGAAGTATTAAAAGTTTCAGCTAAGTCGAGTCCTAATTCTGTTGCAGGTGCTTTGGCAGGGGTTTTAAGAGAAAGGGGATGTGCCGAGATGCAGGCTATCGGCGCGGGAGCCCTGAATCAAGCCGTTAAGGCGGTAGCGATAGCGAGAGGTTTTGTAGCGCCTAGCGGAGTTGACTTGATTTGCATACCGGCCTTTACTGACATTCAGATAGACGGAGAAGAAAGGACCGCTATTAAACTAATAGTGGAGCCAAGGTAGTTTAATAATATATATATTATTGAACACCCTATGTCAAGAAAGGGTGTTTTTCTTTTTAGGTGGGAAGATTGACAATGGCTAATATTGATATAAGTAAGTTCCATCAAAGCGCTTTTATCATCGATGCACATTGTGATACGGTTGGGTATTTTGAAAAAAGCGGCTATAATTTTGCTGCCCGCAACCAGATCGGACAGGTTGATTTGCCGAGGCTCGCTGAAGCAGGTGTAAAGCTGCAATTTTTTGCCATCTTTGAGGATATGAATTATAAACCTCATGGTGCTTTAAATAGGGCATTGTCCCTGATTAGTTTTTTATGTAAAGAAATCGAAAAAAACAGCGACCGGATAACCCTTGTTACGAGTTTTACTGATATTCAGCGTATCAACTCGGAAGGGAAAATTGGAGCCTTTATTTCCCTCGAAGGCGCCGACCCTTTAGATGGCGGCCTAGAAATCTTGGAAATTTTTAAACGCGTGGGAGTACGGGCAATTGGGCTTACCTGGAACAACAACAATCAATTTGCCGCCGGTGCAGATGAAGAGGATTCAAGAAAAGGAATAACCAACCGCGGCAAGGAATTAATCAGGCAATTAAATGAGCATAAGCTGCTCATCGACCTGGCCCATATATCCAGCACCGGCTTTTTTGAGGCCTTGGAAATATCTGAAAAACCGGTAATAGTGTCTCATGCCAATGCATACAAGCTGTGCCCCAACAAGCGGAATTTAAACGATTCCCAGTTAAAAAGCCTGAGGGATAAGAGAGGCGTTATCGGCCTTACCTTTTATCCTCCTTTTATTAAAGAGAAAGGGGCTACTTTGGATGCTTTGATGGATCATGCCGTTTATATTGCAGGTTTGATCGGAGTCGAACACCTGGGAATCGGTTCTGATTTTGACGGTGTAGATCTGATCCTTCCAGAACTAAAGGATGTAACCTCTTTGCCGACATTGACTGCAATGTTTTTTAGACGCGGTTTTAGCGGCACGGAAATCAAAAAAATACTTGGGGGTAATATCCTCAGGCTGCTTAAAGAAACAATTGCTTGATGCTGAAAGGAGGTTCATGTTTGGATATTGAAGCCGATCTGCACATTCATACGACTGCTTCCGACGGGGAGTTGAGTCCGGAAGCAGTCTTGCGGCTTGCCGCCGCGATAAACCTCAAGGCCTTAGCCATTACGGACCATGATTCTGTAGAAGCGGTTAGGGCTTCTGCGACGGACGGAACCCGCTATCATATAATGGTTGTACCCGGCGTAGAAATAAGCTGTGATTATAAAGATGAAGAAGTCCACCTATTAGGTTATTATATTAATCCTGAAGATAAAGGCCTTGCATTTGTCCTGGAAAGACTAAGAAAAAGCCGCTATTACCGCATGCGGAAAATGATAGAACAGGCCGTAAGCTTAGGCTTACAAATAGGTGATGCGGAAAGACAATCTTTACTGGAAAACTCTTCTCCCGGCAGGGTACATCTGGCTAAGTTATTGGTTAAGAGAGGATTTGCGCCAAGTATCAAAGCGGCCTTCGGCAGATACCTAGATAAGGGCAAGCCTCTTTATGCCGAAAGGTTTAAACTGACTCCGGCGGAAATCATCCCGATGATTATAAACGCGGGAGGGGTGCCCGTGTTGGCCCATCCCGGCCTCTTAAAAGATAAAAAAATTATCGCTGCAATAATCAAAGCGGGAATAAGGGGCATAGAAGTATATTATCCGCTGCATTCTCCCGGTTTAATCAAGGACCTTTTACGCTTAGCGGCAGTACATAAACTAATTCCGACTGGGGGATCTGATTTTCACGGCCTTAATATGAGGCAGGATAAAATCGGTGCCGCGGGAGTCTCGCTGGGTATTCTTAAGGACTTGTTAAAAATAAAGCCATAAGAGAGGATTTTTTAATTAATCCTCGAACTGATATACTGGGTCTAATACACTATTGTTTTAGCAGCGTCTCTTTAAAGAGGAGAATCAGTATGAAGGCACAAATCGTCCTTGGCATGGAAGTATTGGGTATCGGCTTTTCGGTAGTATTCCTTTCGTTGTTTGTTCTCTATCTAATCCTGCTGCTGTTCGGGAAAATACTTTCGGAAGAGAATCATCAGAAAAAAGCACAAAAAAAAGAGACGCAAAGTGTATCCCATCTTACAGCGGAAGAAGATACGGAAGTGGTGGCGGTTATTAACGCAGCTGTAACGGCATACTTAATAAGCACATCTTCTCCAGAAGCGGTCTCGGATGCGTTTTTGCCGGTTCTCAGGGAGGGCAATAAAAGCAAGTGGTCAGCAAATGCCAGATTATATCTGCTGCAGTCAGGAAGAGAATTGAGCATTCTCAGAAGGAGGAAATAGGAGATTGATGAAGCAATTTAAGGTGACAGTAAACGGAAAGTCTTACGATGTCCAAATTGAAGAAATATCCTCTCTGGGTTCCGAAGCAAAGATCCCCTTGCAGATTGCAAAGACAATCGGTGATCAAGGTAGTCGGCATAACAAAGAGGCAAGGAATATTAACGGCACTGAGGCGGAAAAGAGCATAAAGGCGCCGCTCCCGGGGGTAATCATGAGTATAAGCG
>CAZYHL010000239.1:1952-3020 GCA_964646795.1 uncultured Syntrophomonadaceae bacterium | reverse complement strand
TATATAATTACATGCAAAGAAAAAGGCTGTTTTATATCGGATTTTGTTTGTTATTGGTCTTCGTGCTGGCATTGAGCGGCTGCAACGGCAACGGCGGTGAAGGCGGTGAAGGCGGTGAAGGCGGTGAAGGCGGTGAGGAAACGTATGAATTAAAATATCAATTAGGCCATCAGCGCACACAGTACCTGACCCAAGAGGCGCATATCCCATTTGCAGAGAGGCTGGGCGAATTAAGCGACGGCAGGCTCGATGTCGTTTTATATGACTCCAAGGCTATAACAGACGACATTATTGAGGGCGTCAAGACGGGCCTCTTGCAAATCGCCCATGGCGCCCAGATATCGTCTCCGGGGCAGTTCCCGCTATCCGAGACCTTCCAGATGCCTTTAATGGTCCCAAGCGCAACAGTGGGAAGTTTGGCCTGCTGGGATGTTTACGAGAACTTCCCCGAGTGGCAGGCTGAATACGATGATGACATTGTGGTCCTCGGCCATTTTACCAGCGCCACCTACCAGATTCATAGCAAGAAGCCTATCAGGACACTGGAAGACGTAAAAGGCATAAAGCTCGGCGTCTGGGATCAAATAGGCGTCAAAATAGCTGAAAACCTGGGAGCAATCCCCGTGAACGACAGCGGAAGCGAGAGCGCCATGAACCTGGACAGGGGCTTGATCGATGCAGTTATGTGCCCGCTGGCGCCGGTTCGGGCATTCGGCGCCGCTGAAATAGCCACCTGCCACACTATCGGCAACTTTTATGTTTCCGCTTTCTATGTTGTTGGACAGCGTTCCTGGATTGAGAGCCTCCCCGAAGATCTCCAGGAGTTGATTTTAAACAACTTTGGGGCTGAATTCGCCGAAGCGTGCGGCCTTGCCCTTGATGAAGGCGCCCTTATTGACGGCGAGTGGATGGCGGAAGAAGTAGAAGGAACCGAATTCATCGTGCTCGAAGGTGCTGAGTTTGAAAGATGGAAAGAGAAGGTTGAACCTATTCGCGCAGAATACCTTGAGAAAATGGCAGAACTTGGACTGCGCGAATCAGCCGAGGCAATCCTAGCACACATAGAAA
>CAZYHL010000239.1:0-1852 GCA_964646795.1 uncultured Syntrophomonadaceae bacterium | reverse complement strand
GCTGGCAAGAGCCGGCAACGGGGTTAACGGGATTTTTCATCCCATTGCCAATAGAGTATGTACCATCGCCATGTTCCTCGTGCTTTTAATGGTTGCCGCTGTTGCAATAGATGTCCTATTAAGGACTTTTAACGTGAGCCTTCCGGCGATTTCCGAAGCGGTAACGTACATGATGGGTTTTTTAACCTTCCTTTCCGTAGCTTACGTGGGTTCTATTAAAGGCCATATCTCTATCGATCTTTTCCTTGAAAAGCTGAGTCCAGGTAATAAGGGAGCAATGGTTGTCGCCCACAATATAATGGGTTTTATCCTGGTCAGCATTTTTATCTGGCAATTTACAGCCTATGCTGTCAGGAATATGGGTTTGCAAGGGAAACTGATTCAGATTAATTTATCTTACCTCATGTTTGTGATGATTATTGGTCTGATCTTGTACCTGCCGATAATAGTGGGTGAGTTCTTGCTAGCCTTTTCCGATTTTCTTAAGGATAGCTCCTTGGTGGGCTGGGCCATTATTATACTTTTACCCCTTATATACTATGGGGTACCGATATGGTTCAGCTGGCTGGGATTAAGCGATATGGCGGCCGGAATCGTGGGTATTATTATGATGTTGGCGTTTTTATTGACCGGCGTTCCCATGCCCTTTGCCCTGGGCATCGTCGGCATGGTACTAATGGCTCACCTCTCGTCCTGGGAGGGCGTCTTCGCCTTTACAGGGCGTTCGCTTTTCACCAGCGTGGCTGATTACTACCGTGCTGTTATTCCCTTTTTCGTTATGATGGGCAGCCTCATAGCTACTTCGGGAATAGGCGGGGAATTGTTTAACGCCATGAAGACCTGGGCAGGCAAACTGCCAGGTTCGCTGGCCATGGCATCGGTAGCCACCGGCGCGGGTTTTGGCGCCGTTTGCGGCGACAGTTTTGCCACTGCGGCAACGGTAGGCAAGGTAGCCCTGCCGGAAATGAAAAAAGCCGGGTACCCCAACACGCTGGCTTCCGGGACGGTAGCAGCCGGCGGTACCTTGGGCATCATGATTCCTCCCAGCAATACCTTCATTCTGTACGCCATCATCACGGAGCAGTCGATAGCCAAACTGTTCATGGCCGGCCTGCTCCCCGGGATATTGATTACCTTGCTGTGCTGCGTAGCCGTATATATTGTAACAGTGAGACACCCAGCCAGAGATAAAATGGAATCTAAGGCGTACAGTTATAAAGAGAAATTTGTCTCCCTTAAGGGCGTCCTGCCGATTTTGCTGATTTTTATGATATCTATCGGCGGTATTTACGCCGGCTTCTTCACCCCTGTAGAAGGCGGCGCCATGGGTGCGTTCTGCACAATTTTGTTCGTCTTTTTCAGGGATATGAAGAATTTTAAGTTCAAACTAGTTATTGATGCCCTTTTGGATGCCGCCAAGATTGCCGGGATGATCTTGTTTATCCTGATCGGTATCGAATTCATCAACAGCGGTGTGGGTTTGTCAAAGATTCCCTTTGACTTGGCAAACGCCATAACGGCCTCAGGGCTATCAGATTGGGTAGTGTTCGGACTATTCATCGCCGTCTTCCTGGCGGCCGGGTTCATCTTAAACATTATCGTAGTCTTGACATTGACCATACCCATCATGTTGCCTACGCTGGAAGCGATGGGCGTTAACATGGTCTGGTTTGGGGTTATCTTTGTCCTGGTTGTCATGATCGGGCAGCTTACCCCGCCTATCGGGGTCGTTTGCTTCCTTGTGAAGACCCTCGATAAAGATCTCAGGCTGGAAGAAGTGTTTGCGGGAGTTACACCCATGTGGATGGCGATGATCGTGGCGTTGATTCTTATCATCGCTTTCCCGCAGATT
>CAZYHL010000238.1:0-3021 GCA_964646795.1 uncultured Syntrophomonadaceae bacterium | reverse complement strand
GGCCTTTTCCGTTATAACCCAGGGTATTTTTAGTTTTTTCCAGCATAATAAATAGGGGAGGTTTTTAAGCAGAGGAGGTAAGCAGTTTGGATACACTGCTGTCTGATGCTCTCTTTTTAATAGAGTCTTTAAACGAAGCTTTACATACCTACGTGGCAGGGGTCCCCCTTATAGCCCTCATTTTAATGACGGGTTTCTATCTTTCCCTACGAACGCGCTTCCTGCAAGTTCGAAGGCTTCCCCAAATTATCGGCAGCACCTTGGGAAAAACTCTTGCTCGGGAAAAACCGGGAGCCAAAGGGGAGATAAGCCCTTTTCAGGCTCTGACCACAGCTCTGGCGGCTACCATCGGCACGGGGAATATTGCCGGAGTGGCTACAGCTATTACCTTAGGCGGTCCCGGGGCAATATTTTGGATGTGGGTCTCGGCTTTTTTGGGAATGGTAACCAAGTACAGCGAGGTGGTCCTGGCCGTAGCCTACAGGGAAAAAAAAGGGAATTCAATAGCAGGCGGCCCCATGTACTTTTTGCGCCGGGGGCTGTCGTCTCCTTTTCTGGCTTTCCTATTTGCCTTTTTTGGTTTCCTGGCGGCTTTTGGTATCGGCAATATGGTTCAGGCTAACTCCGTGGCCGCTGCTCTCCGGGCAACCTTTCAGATTCCTCCTTTATATACCGGTTTTGCTTTGGCTTTTTTAGTGGGTGCAGTTATAGTCGGAGGGATAAAGCGGATCGGCTCCCTGACGGAAAAGGTAGTTCCTTTTATGGCTCTTTTTTATATTGGCGGCGCCCTAGTCATTATTATTAGCCGTATTGGTCTGGTGCCTCAGGCTTTCCAGGCTATTTTTCAGGGTGCTTTCACAGGTACCGCCGCCGTGGGAGGGTTTACCGGCAGTACCGTAGCCGCCGCCCTGCGTTACGGCGTCAGCAGGGGTATTTTTACCAACGAAGCCGGCCTGGGCAGTGCGTCTATCGCTCATGCCGCGGCTAAGACCGAACATCCTGCCCAGCAAGGGATGTGGGGGGTGGTGGAAGTATTTATCGATACCCATGTCGTCTGTACCATGACCGCTCTTGTGATTCTGACCACCGACGCCTGGCGGAGCCCGGGGCTGGAAGGAGCCGCCATGACAACAGAAGCCTTTAACCTAGGCCTGCCGGGGCCGGGAGGGTTGATTGTCGCCTTAGGCCTGGTTTTTTTTGCTTTTACTACCTTGATTTCCTGGTCTTTTTATGGTGAAAAATGTTTTGAATATCTCTTTGGCAGTTCTGCGGTGACTATTTACCGCCTGGTTTGGCTGCCTCTCATCGTTGTCGGGTCTGTGGGGGGCTTAAGGCTAGTGTGGGCTTTGGCCGATACCTTGAACAGCCTGATGGCCATACCAAACCTGATAGGTCTGCTTGGCCTTTCCGGCTTGGTAATTAAGTACACCCGGGGATATTTCGAATAACCGCAAGCCAACTTTTTAGCTTTACTTGTCGGATACGCAGGTATTTCGCGTTAAATACCGAATTTAACAAGAAGAATACTCATCTAAATCAATGAGTGCTATGGGGGGATATCTTTGCTTGAGCAAGTTATAAACATCATAACTCGCTTTACTTGGCGGGATATTCTTGATATAGTCATTGTTTCCTATGTGTTTTATAAAGTTATCCTTCTGATCCGGGGGACAAGGGCGGAACAATTGATTAAAGGACTGGCTGTTATCCTTATAGCCACTCTTTTAAGCGGTCAGTTGGGCTTAAATTCTATTAATTGGCTATTAAGGCAGTTGATGACGGTTGGTTTAATCGCTATACCCGTTGTCTTTCAGCCCGAACTCCGGCGCGGCTTGGAACAGATTGGCAGAGGCAAGCTTTTTACGCGTTCAAATTTCCTTTATAAGGACACCAAGGATTTTGAGTACATGTTCCAAGAGCTGATAAAAGCCATCAAAGTTCTTGTTAAAAAGAAAATAGGCGCCCTTATTGTTATTGAACGGGAAACGGGCTTAAATGATATTATCGAGACTGGAATCAAAATAGACGGCCGGATTTCTGCCGAGCTTTTGGTTAATATTTTTATTCCCCGCAGCCCCCTGCATGACGGGGCAATAATTTTGCGGGGAAGCCAAGTTGTCGCTGCCGGCTGTTTCCTGCCCTTAACGGAGAATCCCGGTTTAAGCAAGGAACTGGGGACAAGGCACAGGGCGGCTTTGGGAATTACCGAGCAATCCGACGCTGCTGCCGTTATCATATCGGAAGAAACAGGCGTAATTTCTTTGGCTTTGGATGGTAAACTGACCCGTTATTTAGATGAAAAAAGCTTGAAGCAAATGTTGGCAGGTTTATTCGAAAGCGAAAACAGCATCTTCCAATTTCAGCTTTTCCAGTGGAGGTCGTAGATGTTTAAGAAACTTTTTTACAATCCTCTCTTTTTAAAATTATTATCTTTTTTTATGGCCCTCATTTTGTGGGTGTTTGTCAACACTGACTTGTCAAATCAACAAGCACAGATTGAAGGCAGCCGCACCTTCTATAATATTCCCATTACCTTGCATAACCTAGAAAACGATATGGTGGTAACTAACCAGCTTGATAATGTGGATATTGTCATTCGCGGCAGCGGGAACACTCTTAATGAGATGATGCCTCAGGATTTAACGATATTTGCGGATCTTAAAGGCCTAAAGACCGGCAGCCACACCGTCAGGTTGGCGGGCACCTCCCCGCGGGGAACCAGGATAGTCAATTTTGACCCGCGGCAGGTCGAGGTAGAAATAGACGAGGTTATTTCTTCACAACTGCCTGTTGAGGTGGAAATAACAGGAGAGCCGGAGGAAGGGATGGTAGCCGGCTTGCCGGAAGTTACTCCTCCCAGAGTTTTTGCCCAGGGGCCCAGAGAAAATGTCCAGAAGATAGCTAAGGTGGTAATAACCGTGGATATAAGCGGTGCTGCGGCAGATATCACGCTCATGTCCTCCCTGCAGGTTTACAACAATAAAAACGAGCCGGCGACCGGAGTGTTGCTGACGCCTGAAA
>CAZYHL010000237.1:0-3027 GCA_964646795.1 uncultured Syntrophomonadaceae bacterium | reverse complement strand
AGGGATTACCTTGGCAGAAGCCTTAAAGCCCAGCTAAAGCAAGCGGGACGCCTTGCCGCCGGTTTTGTTGTCATTTTAGGCGGCCGGGAGATGCAGGAAGGCCAAGGTATTATAAAACAGATGGGTACCGGTAAGCAGGAGACATTTCCCCTGGCGGAAATGAGGAATTATATTAGGGAAACAATAGAGCGGGAGGACTTGTCAAAATGAAGAGAACGCATGCATGCGCGAAACTGTCCGTTAGGGATATCGGCAAAGAAGTCAGCTTAAACGGCTGGGTACAGGGCAGAAGGGACCACGGAAAATTGATTTTTATAGACCTGAGGGATAGAAGCGGACTTATCCAGGTGGTAGCCAATTTCGAGGACACCCCAGATTACTTTGCCATGGCCGAAAAGGTCCGGAATGAGTATGTCCTTGCCGTAAGGGGCGTTATCGTTCGCAGAGATCCCGAAACCGTGAATAGCAACCTGCCGACAGGCGAGATTGAGGTTAAACTTGCTGAAATGGAAATTGTTAATTCTGCCAAGACACCGCCGTTTTATATTGAAGATCATTTGGACGTTGATGAGAATCTGCGTTTAAAATATAGGTATCTTGACTTAAGAAGGCCCGAAATGAGGGATTGTCTCCTTTTACGTCATAATATCCTGCGCGTTGTCAGGGAATATTTTGATTTCCATGAATTTATTGAGGTTGAGACCCCCATACTGACCAGGTCAACCCCTGAAGGAGCAAGAGATTACCTTGTACCGAGCAGGGTCAACCCCGGGAACTTTTATGCTTTGCCCCAGTCACCCCAGTTGTTTAAACAGCTTCTGATGGTGGCAGGGGTAGAAAAATATTACCAGGTGGCCAGGGTCTTCCGGGATGAGGATTTGCGGGCCGACCGTCAGCCCGAGTTTACCCAGATAGACTTGGAGCTGTCTTTTGTTGATGAAGAAGACATATTCCTGCTGGTGGAAAATATGATGGCCCGGATATTTCAAGAAGTCCTTAAGGAAGAACTCGTCCTTCCTTTACCCCGGCTCAGCTATCGTGAGGCTATGCTGCGTTTCGGCACCGACCGGCCTGATACCAGGTTTGGCCTAGAGATAGTTGATGTCAGCGATGCAGTCAGAAATGCGGGTTTTAAGGTTTTCCGGCAGGCATTGGAGCAGGGCGGAGTTGTCAGGGGATTGAATTTTAAAGGCGGCGGCAGTTCAAGCCGCAAAGAAATAGACGATTTAACCAACACCGCCATAGGTTTCGGCGCCAAGGGAATGGCTTGGCTGATAGTGACGGCAGAGGGTATTAAATCTCCAATCCGGAAATTCTTCAGCGAAAAGGAGCTGGAAAATCTGCAGGAACTCATGCAGGGCGAAGCGGGAGATCTCCTTGTTTTTATTGCCGACAAGGAAGAAAAGGCTGCCACGGTTCTGGGGGAAATGAGGCTGTTATTAGGCAAGAAGCTTGGCGTTATCCCGGCAAACAAGAAAAACTTTCTCTGGATAGTTGATTTTCCTCTCCTAACCTATGATGAGGAAGAAGGTCGCTATACGGCAAAGCATCACCCCTTTACCTCTCCGGCGGAGGCTGACCTTGGATTGCTGGAAGACAAACCGGCTGAGGTAAGGTCAAGAGCTTACGATTTAGTGTTAAACGGCATTGAAATTGGCGGTGGAAGCATAAGAATCCACCGACAGGAAATTCAGGAAAAAATGTTTAAGGTCATGGGTATTTCCCGGGAAGAAGCATGGCAAAAATTTGGTTTTCTGCTTAATGCTTTAGAATACGGCGCCCCGCCCCACGGCGGCATGGCTTTCGGCTTTGACCGGCTGGTTATGCTGCTGGCGGGAAAGGCTTCCATCCGGGACACGATTGCTTTTCCCAAAACAGCCAAAGGAGGCTGCTTGATGACTCAATCTCCTGCGCCTGTAACGCAAAGGCAGCTGGAGGAACTCGGCATTCAGGTGGTAAAAGGCGATCCAGATGATAATGAAAGCTGAATATCAGGCAGTTTTTGTCGTTTTGTTTAATTGAGCGACTAAATCATGAATAATGTTGGAACCCCGGGAAATAATCAGGCCTGAAACTAGATAGTCCGCCAGGGGATAAGAAGCAGCGAGCCCAAACAAATTAAGGATACCGGTACCGGTACTTAAACATAAAACAACCCCAAGTATAATGGCCACGACTTTGCTGAATTCTTTTCTGACCGGCGGAATCAGGTTCTTGATTACTTCCGTGGCAAACTCAACCACGACAGCTAAAACGGTAATTGTCGTCAATGTTTCTAGTGTCATTGGTCAACCCTCCTTTTTGGTTAAATATATATGCCCTCGAAGATGCATATATGTTAAAATATGTAACCCATTTTCTCTTGCTACCACTATTAAAATATGCTATGATATGGTTGAAACAAGCCACTTACCCTACTATGTACGTGTAAACCGGACGTTTTGAGCTAACACTTATGAAATGGGAGCCTGACTCTGTTGGTAGCGTATATGCCTCTTACAGGAACTACAAAGTCAGCAGGAGGGCACCCCCTTGTGGAGAGAGCAGTTCAAAACAAAAGGCTCACGGCATGGTGGGGTTTCTTATTGTTTTTCTTGTGTTTATGGTATATAAAGAAAATAATAGCGCTTAAACAAGGGGGGGGGCAGGGTGGAGGAAGAGAAAAAGAAAATATTAAACCGTTTGCGCAGGATTGAAGGGCAGGTTAGAGGTTTACATAAAATGATTGAAAAGGATAGCGATTGTTCTGATATTCTTTTGCAGGTGGCTGCAGTCCGGGCCGCCATCAACAAGGTTGGCGCTATCATCTTTACTGCTCATTTTCAGGATTGCCTGGATCAAGCGATGGAAACCGGGGATATGGAAAACCTGAAGGTTACCTTTGTGGAATTGATGGGCAAGTATCTTAAGTAGCAAACGTTAAGGGGGGATGAAGATTGTGTCTGTGCAAAGAACCTTTAAAAAGCTGCTGGATTTAGTCAAAAAAAGAGATGCAAAATTGAAAGATTTTCTCGAAACACTGCACCC
>CAZYHL010000236.1:0-3031 GCA_964646795.1 uncultured Syntrophomonadaceae bacterium | reverse complement strand
GTTCCTTTACTTTTATTACTAAAACCCCTCCTGCAGCAGTACTGCTTAAAAAAGCAGCGGGTTTGGAGAAGGCTTCAGGAGAGCCTAACCGGGTCAAAGTGGCAACCATTCCCAGACAAAAAGTCAGGGAGATAGCGGAATTAAAAATGAAAGACTTAAATGCCGCCGATGTTGAGGCAGCCATGCGCATGGTGGAAGGAACAGCTCGCAGCATGGGGATTTTAATTGAATAGCCCCAAGTTAAGATGAAAACATAGTTTAACCGACCGGCTAAGAGAGGAAATCTGTGGGAGAGATATTTATTCTCGCCGGCACCACAAGGAGGTTTAATAAACAATGAAACATGGAAAGAAGTATCTGGAAGCAAAAGAAAAGGTGGATCGCAATTTGCTTTACGAACCCCAGGAAGCTGTTTCCCTGGCCAAGGAATTGGCTACCGCCAAGTTCGATGAGACGGTTGAAATGGCGGTCAGGCTTGGTGTGAACCCGAAGCATGCTGACCAGCAGCTAAGAGGGGCCGTTGTCCTCCCCAATGGAACAGGGAAAGAAGTCAAAGTCCTGGTTTTTGCCAAGGGTGAGAAAGCTAAAGAAGCGGAAGAGGCCGGCGCCGATTTTGTCGGAGCCGAAGACCTGGTGGAAAAGATCGAAAAGGGATGGATGGATTTTGACCTGGCAATATCCACGCCGGATATGATGAAAATTGTTGGGAAACTGGGCCGGGTTCTGGGTCCTAAAGGCTTAATGCCCAATCCAAAAACAGGTTCCGTTACTTTTGATATTGGTAAAGCGGTTCAGGAATTCAAAGCCGGTAAGGTGGAGTATCGTAATGACAAGGCTGGTATAATCCATGTTCCTATCGGTAAAGTGTCCTTTACGGAGGATAAACTCTTAGAGAATTTTTACGCCGTTATGGATGTCTTAATGAAAGCTAGACCGGCAGCCGCCAAAGGGCAGTATGTGAAGTCCGTAACCGTGGCCACCACGATGGGGCCTGGCATCAGGGTTAATAACCAGAAGGCTGCTTCCCTAGGGAAATAATCCCTTTGGGAATGACTAAAATAAATATTCCTCTTTGCCGTAGACAGCAGGTACTTTTGTTTAATGGGTTAATCGCCTGCCGAGGAAAGGAGCGGGAAGCATGGCTTGTAATTAGCTGTGTCCTGTAACCTCCGTATGTCTGCGGGGGTTTTATTGATTATATGTGCGAGGGGAGGTGAAAGAGTTGGGAAACAGGCAGGTTAAAGAAACCATCGTTAACGATTTAAAAGAAAAATTTGCCGCAGCCCAGGTGGTTATCCTTACGGATTATAGGGGCTTGAATGTAAAGGATATAACGGAATTACGCCGCCAATTAAGAGAAGAAGGCATCGAATACAAAGTGGTTAAGAATACCCTTACCCAGCTGGCGGTGAATAAAGTTGGCATAACCGACCTGGATACCTATTTGGAAGGGCCGACAGCCCTGGCTTTCAGTTTCGAGGATCCTGTTCAGCCGGCAAAGATACTGACTAAGTTTGCCAAAGCTTATGAAAAATTGGAGATAAAGGCCGGAGTGCTTCAAGGGCGAGTCATCGATATTGTTAGTATCAAAGAACTGGCCGAACTGCCTTCCAGAGAAGTGCTTCTCAGCAAGGTATTGGGGGTCTTTCAGGCGCCTCTTGCGGGTTTTGCCGGTGCTTTACAAGGCAATTTCCGTAACGTGGTTTATGTACTGGACGCAGTGCGGCAGGAAAAAGAAAAAAGTGCTTAAAAATTTAAGGAGGCAAAGATAAATGTCTAAAGTAGAAGAAGTATTGGAAATTGTAAAAGGTATGACGGTCTTGGAACTCTCCGAGCTGGTCAAAGCCTTTGAGGAAGAGTTCGGCGTGACCGCATCAGCTCCTGTAGCCATGGCCGCTGCTCCCGCGGCATCGGGCCAGGCGGAAGAGGCAGAGGAAGAACAAACGGAATTTGATGTTATTCTTACCGCCGCAGGCGAGAAAAAAGTGCAGGTTATTAAGGTGGTACGGGAGCTTACAGGTTTAGGCCTAATTGAATCAAAGGCTTTGGTGGATGGAGCTCCTAAAGCCGTTAAGGAAAAGGTCAGCAAAGAAGAAGCAGCTGAAATTAAAGGCAAGTTGGAAGAGGCAGGCGGCAGCGCAGAGATTAAGTAGAGTCTTAAAGAAGCACTCTCTTAAGAGTGCTTCTTTAATGTTGACATGATAGAAAAATTATGATAATATTATAAATTGCTTAACAATACCCATATTCGCCTTTTTTGTTGAATAATTCTAATATTAGCAGGAAATAATAACAGAATGGCGTCTTTTTTCTTTTTTTATTTTTTAGGAATAAAGGGATTAAGGAGAGTGAGTTGTTTTAATGGCCAAGCTGATAAACACAGGCAAAAGAGAGCGAAGATTTTATGCTCAGATCGAAGAGGTACTAGATCTGCCCAATCTTATTGAAGTCCAACACAGTTCATACGATTGGTTTATCAAGGAAGGCTTAAAAGAGATGTTTGACGACATTTCTCCTATCAAAGATTTTACAGGCAATCTGGTGCTGGAATTCATCAGTTATGAATTAGGCCAGGCTAAGTATTCCGTGGAGGAATGCAAAGAAAGAGATGCCACCTATTCTGTTCCTTTGAGAGTAAAGGTCAGGCTCATCAACAAAGAAACAGGTGAAGTTAAAGAGCAGGAAGTATTTATGGGAGATTTCCCTTTGATGACGAAGAACGGCACTTTTATTATTAACGGTGCCGAAAGGGTTATCGTTAGCCAGTTGGTCAGGTCTCCCGGTGTATATTATTCCGAAGAAATCGATCCAAGTGGAAAAAAGATTTATGGAGCAACCATTATTCCCAACAGGGGTGCCTGGCTGGAATTTGAAACAGATTTGAACGATGTCATCTATGTGCGGGTGGATAGAACCCGCAAGGTTCCGGCGACTGTCTTGCTCAGAGCTATCGGTTACAGCAAAAATCACGAAATCATTAATTTGTTTCATGAAGACAGCCGGATCTTAGCGACCCTGGAAAAAGACCATA
>CAZYHL010000235.1:0-3032 GCA_964646795.1 uncultured Syntrophomonadaceae bacterium | reverse complement strand
ACCAGCCTTGTAGCCACCCTGCCCCTGGAAGTCCGGCTGATGAAGCCAATTTGCATTAAATATGGTTCGTAAACATCCTCTATCGTTTCCGGTTCCTCACTGATGGAAGCCGCCAGGGTATCTACGCCTACGGGGCCGCCCCCGAAATTATCAACCAGGGTTAATAGTAATTGTCTGTCTGTTTTATCTAGGCCCTTGGCATCTATTTCCAACAATTGAAGCGCTTCCCCGGCTATCCGGGCATCAATAATGTTGTCGGCTTTTACTTGCGCGTAGTCTCTGACCCTTTTTAACAAGCGGTTGGCTACCCGGGGCGTACCCCTGGACCTGCGGGCAAGTTCATATGAACCTTCCGGATCAATCTTTATTTTTAGTATATTCGCCGCCCTTGATACTATCAGGGCCAAATGCTCTTGTGAATAGAATTCCAACCGGTTGATAACACCGAACCTGTCCCGCAAGGGAGCAGATAACAGCCCGGCCCTTGTCGTAGCGCCTATCAGGGTAAAGGGAGGAAGCTCAAGCCTTAAAGAACGGGCGCCGGGGCCTTTCCCTACTATTATATCCAGAGCGTAATCTTCCATAGCCGGATAGAGTATTTCTTCCACGCTGCGGTTAAGCCGGTGTATTTCATCAATAAACAGCACATCGCCGCGGGTAAGGTTGGTTAAAATGGCAGCCAGGTCTCCCGGCCTTTCAATGGCGGGCCCGGAAGTTACCTTTATGTTCACACCCAGCTCAGAAGCAATAATATGGGCCAAGGTTGTTTTTCCCAGGCCGGGAGGACCGTACAGCAGGACGTGATCTAAGGCTTCCGACCTTTCCCGGGCAGCTTGAATAAAGATGGTAAAATTATTCTTGATGTTCTCCTGGCCGACATAATCGGATAATTTTTTTGGCCTCAGGCTCTGTTCTATCTCCCAATCCTCCCCCTGACTGCAAGGGGAAACTATCCTTTCTTCTGTCACCGTTTCAACCCCTTTTGGAAAGATATTTAAGTGCCTCCCTGATTATATCGCCTGCATCCTTAATTCCCTTCCTGAGGGCATCAGCAAGGGCCTCCCCGGCTTCGCGCTGGGAGTATCCCAGACTTAAAAGTGCCTCTCTCGCCTCGACAAGATTTTGCGTCGCCTCAATATTCACGGTATTTATAACGGGAAGCGCATTTACTTTATCTTTCAGTTCGATTATTATCCGTTGAGCAGATTTTTTGCCGATTCCTTTAATTCTGGTAAAGGCTTCCTCATTTCCTCCCGCTATGGCGCAGACAATCTCTTCACAGGTCAAACGGCTTAAAAGGGAGATAGCCGCCTTGGGGCCGATTCCCGCAACAGAAATAAGGGCTTCGAACAACGTTTTTTCCTGCTCGGACAAAAAACCGTAATAAGACAAGCTATCATCTCTTATTACGGTATAAATATAAAGCAGCAGTTCCCCTTTCGCTTCCATGGCATTTTTCCTGGTGAATGCCGAAACGAAGATTTTATAACCGATGCCGTTATTCTCAATAACCAGGGAATCTTCAGTGCTGTCGATATAACTGCCTTTCAAGTAATGAAACATGTTATTTCCTTTCGGTGAGGAGGTTGTATTGCACAAAACCGCCGTGACAGATGGCTAGGGCCAGAGCATCAGCAACATCATCCGGCCTGGGCTTTTCCTCCAGGCCTAGAATTGTTTTAACCATGTACTGGACCTGCTCCTTTTCTGCCCGCCCATAACCTGCAATGGCCTGTTTCACCTGGAGGGGCGTATAGGATACCACCGGAACCCGGGCATGGGAAGCCGCCAGCAGAATCACTCCTCTAGCCTGTCCCACCATAAAAGCGCTCTTGGCATTAGTGTTGAAATATAAATCCTCTACTGCCACAACTTCCGGCTTAAATCGCAAAATAATAGCCAATATTTGGGCGTAAGTTTCGGACAAACGTTTACTCAGGTCATCACCGGCCTTAGTCCTGATACAACTGTAGGCAACAGCCTCAAACCTGTCCCGTTTTTTTTCAACAACTCCATAGCCGATAATGGCCAGGCCCGGATCTATTCCCATGATCAGCATTTTTATATCTCCCAAACATTTGTTCCTAATTTTAACACGGTCTGCAAAAAAAGTCAAAAGGTAATAAAAATAAAAACTCCCTAGCAGGAGTCAATAATTTGCCCTTTGGCCGCTATGTTGTATAGCTTTCAAGAATCCGTTCTTTCTCTTTCTCCGAGTTAAAGGGTACTCCTTTTGACAGCTCCTCCCGGTAGATATCCTTGACATCAAAGTCCGTTAATTCAGCCAAAACTCCATTGGGAGGCAAGCCGGAGAATATGGCAATTTTGTCTTTATAGAGCCCAATATAGTTTAAGTCACGGCAGTAAGGGCAAAGAGGGCCGGCAAAATTAATGTATAGCTTGTCTTCACTATAAAAAACAAGTTCCCATTTATCCGGAAGCAGCATGAGCAATTTTTCCTCGGAAATAGTATTGATATTTTGGCTCTTAAGCTCTTCCGGCAAGTGCTCCCGGGTAAGACGGCAAGCATGCCCCATATGGGAGATAATTAATTCTTTATTCCCGGTTAGATTGCGCCCCCTGCCGTTGATAGCGGCAGGGTTGCCGCCCAGCTGCGCAGGCGAGCCGGATTCAAGAAATTTTATCACGCTGTAGCCGGCAAAAACAAACAATAAAAAGGAGATTAGCGTGCAAATGAATAAAAGTCTTCTCTTATTTTTACTATTTTTTTTAACCATAAAAATTTCTCCTCGGAAAAGGTAATCATTAGTAAAATACCCCTTCTTTGGAGAAAGTATACTAGTATACAGCTAATCAGCCTCTTCTATTTTTAAATTTGTATAGACGTCCTGCACGTCATCATGGTCTTCCAGAGCTTCAACCAGCGTCTGGATTTTCTCCGCCTCTGCGGCATCCAAAGTTACTTCCGTCGACGGCAGCATGGTAACTTCAGCCAGTTCCACTTTATATCCGGAATTTTCCATGAGTTCTCTAATTTTTTTCAGGTCATCGGGAGCGGTTATTATCTCATA
>CAZYHL010000234.1:0-3048 GCA_964646795.1 uncultured Syntrophomonadaceae bacterium | reverse complement strand
GGCCTGAAATTCAAAGAAGAGGATGTTCCCGCCCAACTTCAAGACAAAGCAAAAGAATACCGTGATCAATTAATAGAAGCTGTGGCAGAAAGCGATGACGAACTGCTGATGAAGTATCTGGAAGGGGAGCCTTTAACGGAAGAAGAAATAAGAGAGGGTCTCAAGAAGGGAGTCATTGATAAGAAGATATTCCCTATCTTATGCGGCTCTGCCGCAAAAAACGTGGGCATTCAACTGCTCCTGGATTTTATCGTTTCCTGCCTTCCTTCTCCGGCAGACAGCGGGACAGTTAAGGCCTTGAGCCCTCAGGAAGAAGAAATAGAGCTCAAAGTAGAAAGCGGCGTTTCCCTCGCGGCTCTGGTTTTTAAAACCCTGGCAGACCCTTATGTGGGGAAGGTCAGCTATTTTAAGGTATTCTCGGGTTCTTTAAAAGGAGATACTCAGGTCTTTAACTCAAATAAAAAAATAACAGAAAGAATTGGCCAGGTTTTCCTGATGCGGGGCAAAACGCAGATAAACGTAGAGGCTGTAGAAGCCGGCGATATTGCTGCAGTAGCCAAACTGGGAGAAACCTCGACGGGAGATAGTTTGTGTGACAAGGCCAATCCGGTGTTGTTTAAAGAACTTGCCTTTCCTGAACCCGTGATTTCCTTTGCCGTAGAACCTCAGACCAAGGGTGACGAGGAAAAAGTCGGCAGCGGTTTGGCTCGTTTTATAGAAGAAGACCCTACGCTTAGGATTCAGAGAAACACTGAAACAAAACAAACGTTGCTTTCGGGCATGGGGGACATGCATCTGGAAATCATTGTCAGTCGTCTCTCCAAAAAATTCGGGGTAGAAGTTAACCTGTCTACCCCCACGGTCCCCTACAGGGAAACCATTAAAAAAAGCGTGAAATCGGAGTATAAGCATAAAAAGCAGTCGGGCGGCCGGGGCCAGTACGGCCATGTCCACATGGAGTTAACTCCTCAGGAGAGAGGCAAGGGCTTTATTTTCGAAGACAAAATTTTCGGCGGTTCTGTACCGAGGCAATATATCCCGGCAGTGGAAAAGGGAGTAAGAGAGGCAATGGAAAACGGTATTATAGCGGGTTATCCTGTTGTTGATTTCAAGGCAACCCTCTTTGACGGCTCCTACCACACGGTAGATTCCTCGGAATTAGCCTTCAAGATAGCGGGCTCAGGAGCCTTTAAGCGGGCAATGGAGCAGGCTTCTCCCATCTTGCTTGAGCCGATAATGAACGTTGAAGTTACAGTGCCGGAAGTTTTCATGGGAGACATCATGGGTGATTTAAACTCGCGCCGGGGCAGGATACAAGGCATGGATTCGGCGCAAAAGTGTCAGATTATTCGTGCCCAGGTTCCCATGGCGGAGATGTTCAAGTACGCCATTGATTTGAGATCGATGACCCAGGGGCGGGGATTCTTTACCGCGAGCTTTTCCCATTATGACGAGGTGCCCGGCAATATAGCCGAGAAGATTGTCGAGGCGGCTAAGAAAGAAAAAGAAGAGGAATAAGGTGCTTATTAAGCGCCTTGATCAAGAGAAGAAGGAAATAATTGTTTTCCTCCGGCATAAAATAGTGAAAAGGAGGAGAGGCCAGTGGGTAAGAAAAAAAACATTGCCGTGCTTTTTGGCGGCAGATCCGGAGAGCACGAAGTCTCTCTCCTTTCTGCCGCCTCTGTCATAGCTGCCATGGACAGAAACAAGTATAATATTATTCCTGTGGGCATCGACAAAGAGGGAAACTGGTGGACCGGTGACAGTCTCCTGGAGGCTTTCCGGGCCGGGGAAAAAGAAGGTTTCAGAACTGCTCTTCTTCCCGAAAGCCAGGGAGGAGGACTGCTGTTATTTAAAGGCGGGAATGTTGATGGCAGGATTAAGCTTGATGCCGCTTTCCCGATCCTGCACGGGCCCTATGGGGAGGACGGGACGGTTCAAGGGCTCCTGGAATTAGCGGGAATTCCTTACGTGGGTGCAGGGGTCCTAGGTTCAGCGGTAGGAATGGATAAAGCCGTGATGAAACTTATTCTTGCGGCGAAAGGCTTGCCTATCGGCAACTACTTATATTTTAACAGAAAAGAATTTTTAGACAGCCAGGCATCTTGGCTTGAGGCCATTGTAGAGAAAATAGGTTTTCCCTGTTTTATTAAACCCGCCAATCTAGGTTCCAGTGTCGGCATAAGCCTGGCCAGAGACAGGCAGGAGCTGCTTTTATCGATCCGGGAAGCATTGAGGTATGACCTCAAGGTGGTGGTGGAAGAACGGTTAAAGGGGAAAGAGATAGAATGCGGCGTTTTAGGTAATTATGCCCCCAAAGCATCGATTCCGGGAGAAATTATCCCCAGTAATGACTTTTATGATTATCAGGCAAAATATGTCGACAACAAGTCGAAGATTATCATTCCTGCCCCTTTGAGCGCAGAACTCGCGGAAAAGGTACGTTCCTTAGCGGTTAAGACTTTTCAGGCCTTGGATTGTTTCGGTCTGGGGCGGGTGGATTTTTTTGTTGATACTGAGACAGAAAAGGTTTATATAAACGAGATTAACACCCTGCCGGGATTTACAAGTATTAGCATGTACCCCAAGCTTTGGGAGGCCAGCGGCTTGAAATACACGAATTTAATTGACGAGTTGATCAATTTGGCCTTTGCAAGGCATGCAGCAAGACAGGTGCTGCTGACAAGTTATGCCCCGCCGGAAAATCAAACTCTCGACAGGAGAAGTTGATTAACAAGGGGCTTAAGGACTTTGTTTGGGCGTATACAAACCTGCCCTCAACAGCCAAGGGAAACCGAGGCATAAATGGAAAATGATTGGTAACTAAGGGACGGAGACGCGTTTGTTAACGTTAAGAGCAGGCCGTCAAAGGGAGCAGGGATAAACCTGCTCCCTTTGACGTTTATTTTTCTTAAGCAAAACTTGTTATGGATATAATTATGTAGTAAAATAAATAAAGCGATCAGGCTTTTTAGGCAGCTTAAAAGGTTTGCAGCTAAAAGCTATTAATTAAAAAGTGTTGCTATTTTGTTTAAATAGGAGGAGCTA
>CAZYHL010000233.1:0-3050 GCA_964646795.1 uncultured Syntrophomonadaceae bacterium | reverse complement strand
TTTTTTGTTACAAAAAATAACATTTACTTGACTACTTCTGGAAACACTTTCAAACTTAAACCATTATTGTCATTAATTGTTATAATGATACAAAGATAACTTGAAAGCGAGATTATTCCTATGCTTGAAATAAAAAATCTTAAAAAAACTTATCACCCAAAGAAGGGTGTGCCAGTCGTGGCTTTAGACGATGTTAGTCTTAATATCGGTGATAAAGGACTGGTTTTTATCCTCGGAAAATCTGGCAGTGGTAAATCCACTTTGATGAACTTACTTGGTGGTTTAGATAAATACGATAGTGGTGATATTGTCATTAAAGGCAAATCAACTAAAGACTTCACTCAAGCTGATTTCGACTCGTACAGGAATACTTATGTTGGTTTTATTTTCCAAGAATATAATATTCTTGATGATTTTTCTGTTGGCGCAAACATTGCTCTTGCCATTGAACTTCAAGGCAGGAAAGCTACCAACGAAGAAGTAAATAATATTTTAACAACCTTAGATTTGAATGGCTATGGCGCTAGAAGAACAAATGAACTTTCTGGTGGTCAAAAACAAAGAATTGCTATCGCGCGTGCTTTAGTTAAAAACCCAGATATTATCTTGGCTGACGAACCAACCGGGGCGCTTGATAGCAAAACAGGTGAACAAATATTTAATATTCTTAAAAAACTTTCCGAAGAAAAACTTGTTCTAGTTGTTTCTCATGATCGCGACTTTGCTGAAAGGTTTGGTGATCGCGTCATTGAATTAGCAGATGGTAGAATCATAAGTGACATCATTAAAACAAAAGTCGAAAACAATACTGATAATACCGATGTACAATACGTTGAAAAAGAAGGTATCGTCATTAAAGAAGGATATGAATTAACACCAAAAGACTTGGAAATGATTAATCGTTATTTACGTGACCAAAAGAACTTAAATCTTACTTATAAACACGCCGATGACTTTCACGTACGCGAAGTATTCGCACCGACAAAGAACGATGATATACCAAAGGTATACACCAACGAATTCAAGTTGATTAAGTCACGCCTGCCATCTCGTATGGCCTTTATCATGGGTGCGAGTAGCTTAAACCACAAGAAGTTCCGTTTGATCATGACAATTTTTTTATCACTCGTGGCTTTTGGTCTTTTTGGTATCGCCGATTCTCTAGCGGCTTATAACCGTGTTGATGCGACAGTGAATTCCATAATTGATGGAAATGTCGATGCGGTCGCTTTATCTAAAAGACAAGAGGTCAAAGACGAGTATGACTACATCCGTAAATATGATTTGACTTTGTCAAAAGATGATATCGCTAATATAAACGACACAATTGGCAAAGATATTGATCTAGATTTTAAACCCGTTTTTGCACCCGGCCCTTCTTATGGAGTTAGTTCTTTTAGGATGAATAGTAATTACTCTACTAGTAACAATGTGGAGCGCAATTCTTACTATATGGACAGTATTTCCGGGCTGGTAGAATTTACAAGTGATGATTTTGATAAATTAGGTTACACCATTCAAGGGCGTCTACCGACAAGCAATGATGAAATTGCCATCACGAAATATATCTTTGAACATTTCGATGTTAAAGGATATTACTACAATGATGGAACAATAGTTGATATAACCGCCAATAATCTTAATAATCCAAGTGATATGTTTGGTAAGTATATTAGTTTGAGCAATTCTGATTTGCCAAATAGTTTAAAACTCAAAGTCGTTGGCGTCATTGATACAAAGTTAGATACAGAACGATATGAAACACTAAAATTTCCAATCACTGAAATCGACGATTACTTCTTGTTAGAAGAATTTTCTGCGACTGTGGGATATGGTTTCCATGGTATTGGTTTTGTTAATCCCGGTTATATTGACACGCTTATTGAAGAATCCGAACAATTAGGAATTTTAATTGGAAACAATTCTAATTTGTACTATTCTAGAGACCCGAACAACACATATCAAAACGGTCTTTATATATATACAGATATGATTACAAAATTATCTAGCTATGACCCAACCAACATATTTTATTTTGGTGAAGAAAAACAATCTCTAGGTAAGGATGAAATTATCGTTAATTGGGATAACATTGTTAATTACAACATGACAGAATATCAAATCACTGATGATTATAATGGTACCATTGGGGATTACATGGATTCTGAATTGGAAAAACAATTACTTGCTTATGCAACCGCGAATTATCAGCAAGCAGAAACTCTTGGTTTTTATGAAGATTTTTATCCTGGACAAAATAATCTCGACGAAAGTGATAAAATCGAATTATATCTATTTTATCTATTACATGATTCTGGCTTTGTAGAAAACCTTTATGGCGATAAAAATGGATTTGACATTAAAAAAGAAATCGCTGAAGGGTTACGACCTTTCATTCTTGAAAATCTCCCATTGACAACTGTAACAAAAAGTTATACCAACTATAATCCTTACCAATATATTGAAAGTGATGCGCTCATTGTTGGCATGTATTTTGGAGGAATAGCGCCAGAGTATGCATATGCTGAAACTATCATCGATGATGATTTATATGAAGAAATCGCCGCTTATGAAAAAACGGAACCATATAAATTTGCACTCGCCCCGATGCCAAGAAACGATCGCGATGCAATAAAAAAGATCGCGCAATTTAGTTTACGAGTTTCTGAACTTGGTTTTTCTTATCCCTTACAAAACTCCGCCACTCCAATGTTAGAAACTGCGAATAGTCTTGTTGAAAACGTCGCCACTGTCTTTGTTTATATCGGTTTAGGTTTCGCGGTTTTTTCAGCGCTGATGCTTTCTAACTTTATTGCAAGTAGTGTGGCCTTTAAGAAACGAGAAATCGGCATCTTGCGGGCTGTTGGTGCTAGAAGTAGTGATGTCTTTAGAATATTCTTTAACGAAAGTGCAATAGTCGCTTTTATTAACTTTGTTCTTTCATCAGTTGCCACTGCTGTAGCAGTCTATTTCATCAATGATTCGTTAAGATCGGGCGTTGGTTTGTCAATCACTATCTTCAACTTCTCAATTAGACAAATTGGATTGTT
>CAZYHL010000232.1:0-3054 GCA_964646795.1 uncultured Syntrophomonadaceae bacterium | reverse complement strand
ATTGTTGTCCTGCGTGCGACCTTGAGGCCTGAACCGGAAGATGAGAATAACGGCGGGAATGCATAAGAGAGGCTATCTAGTAAAAGGAGGTATCTTAAACGATGGAAAATAAAAACCCTGTTGTCGAGTCAGCTCAGTTAATATACGGGGAAGTTGTGTACTGGGTTGTTGTATTCTCTACCCTGATTGCGACGGTCGGGCCGGTTATTATTTTATTCAATCCTGCTAACAATATGTTGAATCCGACTTTACTTTTTTCGGAAATATGGAAAGGCGCCAACGCCGAAGCTATTTGGACTACAGTAGGCTCGGGTTTGCAGGAAGGACATTTTTATTTAAGTCATTTGAACACCGGTGACGGTTTTACTCAACTCGGGGTAGCCTTGGGCTGCAGCGTGGCCTTGTGGGGTCTGATCCCAGCGATGATTCAGTTCATCAGGGAAAAAGATTATACGTTCGCTGTCTTTTGCCTGGTAAGTTCCGCGCTAATCTTGACGGCTATGCTTGGCATAGTTCAATAGTAAGAATACCATTATTAGATAAATAATCAGGTTTGAATTATTGGTTAAAATCGGCTGAGATTAGTTGTACTGAAGACAACTTTTTAAAGCCGAATTTTTATTCGGCAAGGTTTGGTTTTCCTTGGCGCTACCTCTTACTTTTTAACTGATTATATTGCAAAAAGGTTTACTAAACTATATAATTAATATTGTGATAATTATAAGGAAGAATGGTGATGAAGGGAAAGGCTGGTGATATGAATCATAGTGTCACAAATACTGAGAATGTTTTTAGATAACAAGTGCACGGCCGAGAATGGTTGGCAGTATAGTTAAGTCCTTTTCAAGCCGGCTTTTTTTATTGGGTTAAAATGCGTTATCATGAACGTGCCCCGAATAGGCTGTTGAAGAAGGCACAAAGAATAGGAATAGGGGAATAGGGGGTATACCATGTTTATTTTATATTTAATTATTGGCTTTAGTGTTGGTGTGCTGGGAGGATTTTTTGGTGTGGGAGGAGCTTTTGTGCTTACACCGTTGCTTAATACGCTGGGTAATCCTATGATTAATGCTGTGGGGACTGGGATGGCTTTCACAGTGGCAGTTTCCATCTTTGGCGGCATAAAGCATTTTCAAGCGGGGAACGTTTCTTATAGAATAGTACCATATGTAGGTGGTTTAAGCCTGTTGGGCGTTTCCCTTGCTCAACCGCTGCTCAACTATCTGGACAGTCATAATATAGCTGATTCTTATATCCGTGTGGCTTTTATCATATTATTGTTTATATTCAGTATATTAACCCTTAAAAAGGATAAAGAGGTTGAAGGGGAACCGCAAGGTGTCTTGGCAAAAATTAAAAGAATCCCGCCTCTAGTCAAGTTAAAGGAAGATGAAAAAATCTCCGTATGGGTTATTTTGATTATGGGTCTATGTGTAGGATTTTTGAGCGGCCTTTTGGGGGTCGGGGGTGGATTCATTCTGGTGCCCCTGTTTATTTTGGTCTTAGGTCTAGATACCGGTAAGGCTGCCGGCACCAGTCTGGCAGTATTGATTATAACATCATCTTATGGTGCGACGTTAAATTTTATAGAAGGCAGAGTCTTGTTTAATGTCCTAATCTTTTTAATAATCGGATCATTGTTGGGGACCAGCATCGGGGTCAGAGCTACCAAGAATGTTCGCGAGGCTATTCATAAAAGGTCATACGGGCTATTTTTACTGCTAATGATGGCAGGAATTATCATAACACATTACGGCTATAGTAATATTTCCACTTACTTTACTATTGGAGTAATGTTAATTTTCATCATGGCGATTATTTCAACAGAATTCAAACGCTATTTATTAAGAGACGAAAAATCAAACAAGGAAAAAGGAGAAAGTATGTGATTATCATTGGTGAAAAAATCAATGGTACCATAACGAAAGTTAGAGAGGCGATTGAAAGCAGGGATAAGTGTTTCATTCAGAATTTGGCTGTAGCCCAGGCGGAAGTTGGCGCCGATTATATCGATGTTTGCGCCGGCACAACACCCGAAAAAGAAGTAGAAACCCTTACCTGGCTGATTGAACTAGTTCAGGAAGTAACCGATAAGCCTCTTTCAATTGATAGTCCCAATGCCAGGAGTATCGAAGCAGTTTTTGGCCTGGCTAAACAGCCCGGTATTATAAACTCTGTCTCTGATGAAGGGGGTAAATGTGATATTATCTATCCTTTAATTCAGGGAACCAAGTGGCAGGTTATAGCCTTAACCTGTGACCAAAAAGGAATTCCCCAGGATGCGGCTGCCCGCATCGGTATCGCTGAACTGCTGGTTAATAAGGCAGCAAAATATGATATTAAACCCGACCGGATATATATTGATCCCCTCGTTTTAGCCTTGGCGGCGGACACTCAATCCTTTCACACTTTTATTGCTACCATGAAAAAGGTTAAGGAACTGTTTCCCACCATTAAAATTACTTCCGGCCTCAGTAACATCTCCTACGGTATGCCTCTAAGAAAACTTGTCAATAAAACCTTTCTGACAATGGCCTTGTACGCGGGCATGGATTCCGCCATTATGGATCCTCTCAACCGGGATATAATGGGCACCTTGCTGGCCGCCGAAGCCTTGCTGGGCAGAGACCGTCATTGCAGGAAATTTAACATAGCCTACAGGAAAAACAAGATTGGCTAAAATTAAAATGAAGGAAAAACCTAATCGATGTGAAATTAGGTACATAAATTAAAACAAAGTTAAAAGGGGGATTAGTTTATGTTGGATTTCCGGGAACTGACTAAAGCATTGGGGGAGCTGGAAGAAGAGAAGGTATACGAATTGTTAAACGATTTTGTCGCCGAAAATCCCTCCCAGGAAGATGCTAAAAAGGCTAT
This sequence comes from uncultured Syntrophomonadaceae bacterium, assembly GCA_964646795.1. Classification (GTDB taxonomy): domain Bacteria; phylum Bacillota; class Dethiobacteria; order PWVN01; family PWVN01; genus CAZYHL01. The sequence goes on along the minus strand of CAZYHL010000232.1, from coordinate 177 downwards.
CTTGGCCTGTCAGGACGGTATGACCGTTGTCGGCGAACTGTACGAGAAAGAAGAATATTTCGTTGGCGATCTAATTTTTGCGGGAGAAATATTAATGCAGGCTGCCGATATTTTGAAGCCGTTGCTGGGCGGGAGTGCTTCAGAAACTATCGGCACTATTGTTTTAGGAACCGTGGC
>CAZYHL010000231.1:0-3069 GCA_964646795.1 uncultured Syntrophomonadaceae bacterium | reverse complement strand
GAAAGCGATTGGTTGGATAAAATGATTGTGAGAAGTACAAAAAGACACCTCTTGCCATTTCGTCCGAAAAGTGTCTTTTTTAGTTTTTATCGCTCAATATCCACCGTCACTTCAGATTTGAATTCTACAATGAGTTTATTCTCATAGACGGTGACCTTCTCAATTAGCCTCCGGACAAGCAGCTCATCGTATTGTCAATGACGGTGATAAAATGAAAGAAAATGGCGGTAAAAAATGTAGATAAATGGCGCGGGACTGAACGAAGAAGTAATTAAATTATAAGTATAAATTGGATTCTAATAATTACTTGAATATGGTAAAATGAAAAAAACATTGTATTTCCTATTTAAACGCCGGGTCCATTACTCGTTGAAGGTAATGAATTCAGGGTAGACCAAGTATTTGTTATATAGCAATCGTGCTTTGTTAGCAACATTTGCAGCAATCCAGGAAGGCACTTTATCAGAACGGGAAGGTTGTTTATAACATATGAAAAAAGTGAAAATAACAGCGATGGAACAAACAGTTTATCAAGACTTGATAGACAAATATGAAAATCCCATACTACATGCTTGTAATATAAAGATTGGGCAAGTATTTATTGCCAACGGATGGGAAAAGCCAGAGAGCATGTGCAACAGTGCATGGGAAAGTATATCTGCTTTTGTTATGGCTCTTGCTCATGGCGGCGAAGATTTCTATGACGGCTGGATGAAGAATAAGAAGTCAGCAATGATTTCGTGTAATGACGGTTTCCGTCCGGTAAGCTTTTTGATAGAGACACTGGATGAGGATGCGCATTGAGAGATAAATTAGAATTTGTTTATTTGTATTAAAATTAACTACATGAATTATGAGAGGGAGAAAAGCATGGATAGAAAAGAATAAAAGAGAATAATTAGCCAACACATTAATTTGGGAAACAGTCGCTACAAAGATGATGAGGTCGATACTTCGGTATGGATGCCAAAGTACTTATTCCTTTTTAGCAAAAGGTCCTATGGGTAGATAAATAATGCAAATATTCTTAACCCGGCAGGAAAAGCGCGAAATAGTAGAGAATCTCACTATTATTCGGTTATTGATACATTTTTAATTAATTGCTTAGTTTTCTTAATAGAATTTTTCACACATATTCCTTGATTGTGTAATAATAGTAATAATCAAAGGAATCTGCTCTTATTTTAATTCTGTATATAATGGTATTTTCAAGCCCGCTCGAATTATTTGGCTGATTTGAAAGGAGGAAGAGAGCGGTGGGCACACTAATAGGTGTAAAGCTTGCCGGGGGAAGAGTGCTGTTGGGATCCAACAGTGATAATCCCTATGAAACCAGGACAAGGGTTGTGCTGAGAAAGAAAAGAGGCAAGTTAAGGTATATGGGAACTGAAATAATAACGGCAGTTCCGAATGTTCCCTGGGCCGCCATGATAACTAGAGGCGTTAATGAAGCCGGTTTTGCGTATACTTACAGCTACGTAGAGACCTTGGACGGGACCTTTAGGAATAAAGAAGGTAAAAGTTATAAAGACTTTTCCCTGCAAATAATGGAAAACGCTAAAAATGTCAAGGAAGCCGAGAAATATATATTTGACGAGCCGAGGGCTTTTCACGGCAATTTTATTTTTGCCGATGCCGGCGGCAATCTGGCTCTTTGGGAAATTACAACAGAGAAGGCTTGTTGTTTCGAATTTGAAAAATTATGCCGAACAAGCTATTTTGTTTCAGAGGAAATGGCGGGGTTGACAAAGCCTCAGTCAATTTCGAATACAAACGGCAAACAAAAACTGGATTCATGCACCCAATCCAACAGTTATATCAATCTGCTGGATATTCCGGATTTAGTGGATCTTCTCAACAGCCATCAAGGAAGGGAATTCCCGGAGGAAGAAGAAAACTGGGGCCATTCAACCTGTAATCATGGCTTAAACGTCGGCACAGTCAGTTCGGAAATAATCGATCCGTTAAACAGAACCTTCGGGTATAATTACGGCTGGCCCTGCGGCGAGCGGGAAGCGGGTATTAATAAGCAATGGCAGAACCGTTCTTGGGGAGAATACCGGTTCTTTAAGCTGGATAACCTTAAAGAAGGCATGGTTACCGATGTGAAAGGGAATGTCATGCAGCCGTAATGGGAGACTACAATTTAATAAAACAAAAGCGGTTTATCAAATCCCAGCCAAACCCTCTAATTGGTTCTTTACTTTTTTATGAGGCTTACCTTATAATATTCTCTAGAGGATTAAAGCAGGGGCATTAGTTCAGTTGGGAGAACGCTACACTCGCATTGTAGAGGTCATCGGTTCGAGTCCGATATGCTCCACCAGCAATTTAACGGCAGTGCTTTTTTAGGCGCTGCCGTTTGTTAAATTTCAGCATTAATATTGTCAATTATTGTATAAGTTATTATAAGGCTGATGGCAGATGTAGCAAAGAAAGGTTTTGCTTGACAGTTTATGGATTGTCAAATATACTTCCTTATGAAGAACTACTAGGTTTAAACATAATAGACGAAGGAGGCGGGAAGAGAAAATATTTTTAACCGGGGTCACTAAAAATTATAAGCAGATAAAGGGTGGTCAAACAAAGCGTGAAAGGATGAAAAAAGGTGAATAAAAAAGAATCCAGGTCATTGACGATTACAATTATGTCTATTTTTTTTCTCATGGCTGGTATCGGCGCTATCACACCCGGGCTTCAGAGTATCGCTGATGCTTTTCCCGCGATATCTTTTAATACAATCCTCCTGGCCAATACACTTCCTTCATTGTTTATCATACCTTCTTCTTTTTTAGCCGGAGCAGTTGCAGGTTCAAGGATGAAATACAGGACCATCATCCTCGGGGGAATTTTGCTTTTTACTTGCGGCGGAGCGGCTCCGGTCCTATTGAATGATTTTACGGCAATTCTGGTTTCCAGAGCCGTATTTGGCATTGGCCTCGGCCTCATCACTCCCCTTGGTAATGCTCTTATTCTCGGTTTTTTTGACGGCCAGGCCAGGGCAAATCTTCTTGGTACCGGAAATGTTTTTATGAATGCAGGCGGGATTGTGCTGCAGCTTTTAGGTGG
>CAZYHL010000230.1:0-3093 GCA_964646795.1 uncultured Syntrophomonadaceae bacterium | reverse complement strand
CGGAATTATCCCTTGACATACAGCAAACAGGTGTGCTATAATGCGTCCGAGGTGATAAATTATGACGTTTTTAGAGTTTCAAAAAAGGTTTCCTAATGAAAAAGACTGCATTGATTTTTACTTAACAATCAGGTATCCAAATGGCGTACATTGTAATCATTGCGGTTCGCCGAAAGTCTACCAAAGACATAAGAATCTAAAAGCCTTTACATGCAACAATTGTTATAATAGCTTTTCACCGTTTAAAGGTACAATCTTTGAACATTCAAGCACTGATACAAGATTGTGGTTTTACGCTATACATTTATTCCTTAATGGTAAAAAGGGAATATCAGCGTTACAACTACAGCGTGAAATCGGTGTAACGTATAAGACTGCATGGAGAATGTTACAGCAGATTAGAAAAGCTATGGGAAACGCAGAACAAAAAGAGTTTTTTGATACTATTGTTGAGATGGATGAAACGTATGTTGGTAAAACTATAAAAGACAAATATCACGATCCCAAGGACGGCCCAACGCCTAGAGGTCGGGGAACGAGTAAAACGCCTATTGTTGGTGCCGTTGATCGTTCATGCAAGCGTATATTTGCCAAGGTATCATTGCCTGATAAAGACGGTCATAGACTATCGTTTAAACAGCTTGTAAACATATTAGAGCAAGTTTCTAAGCCTGAGAACGGCAATACTATCATCACAGACGAATATCATGGATATGACAGGCTGAAAACTGCTAACTATGTGCATTTAAGAGTAAATCATCAATCAACGTATTCTGACGGTACAATACATACAAACAATATGGAATCGTTCTGGGCAACGTTAAAGCGTGGTGTATACGGCATATACCATCATGTGTCCGTAAAGTACATGCAGCGTTATGTAGACGAGTTTTGCTTTAGATATAACAATCGTAAAAATGATATGTTTAGCATGATTTTAGGGCAGGCAAAAATATAACTTATATATAATAATAATGAAGAAAACATATTGCATATGTATACATTTATGGTATAATTAAAATCGGTTTTCATGGGATTGATGACATTTGGCCGCCTTCTTTCGTGTGTGAAAGGAGATGGACACAATGTCTGAACAGCTGATTACAGCGGTAATTGTTGTTATAGGGCGAATAATCGTTGCTTTTATAAAAACAATGAGCGCCCGTAAAAGGCGCTCTCGCTAAAAAAACTGTTACATGTTACCTTATCTTTGCCGGACTAGCACTCCGGCCTTTTTCTTGTCTTGATTATATACTCTTTTATTTTGTACCTGTCAACACTTTTTTTATAAATGCTTTTGTTGAAGTCATTAAACAATACTGGTATAATGTGTATATTACATGAAAGGGGTATTGTCTAATGGCTAAGTGTCCTTTATTTGTAGCTGCAAACAAAGAAAAAGATGAGTGTCTTCGCGAAGGGTGTGCATGGTTTAAGCTATCAGACGCAAGAAGCAAAGACCCAAAAACAGGGGAATCAATAAGGCTCGGCGAATGCGTTATTATGAAATTAAGAAGCCTTAAGGGTTAATTCTTCATCAGCATAATCCATTAAAGCATAGACATAATTATCAAATTCATACATTTCGCTGAATGTAAAACCTTCTTCATGACATCTTTTGAAGAATTCTTTTTGCAGTTCTCTTTTTTTCTGTTCTTTTTCATGTTCCATACTGTCCATGATTATAGCCTCCTGCTTAATCATAATCGTTACGAATAGTTAATCGTAATCATTCCCATTAAGCAGTTACTAATCATAATGATTCCGAACAGCTTTGTCAACTGTACATGAGGGGATAATTCCGTTATATAATATATTAAATATTAAGGATAAAAATAATGAATGAATCTCAAATATCTCAGCTTGGAAACCAATACAAGCTCTATCTTAATACGGCCAAATCTTTGATTGCAGAAGTTGAAGCTTATTTTGAAAGATGCCCTTTGGAACTATTCAATGAAATACGGGCATTCAATGACCATATTGCAAGAAGCTTTGCTGAAGGCGTGAATGAAACTTATATTAACGACCAGATGAAAAGTGCAAAAGGACATATGCAACGTTTGCTACTTGACTGTTATAAAAACGTTAATTTATATTTTCATGATAAGATTGAGAAGTTTGAGAAAAGAATTAAACGCATTGATGTCGCTAAAATAAATAATGGCCAGTTCTTTCCGGAATACGATAGACTTCACAGAGATGTTATTCAAAAAGTACGGCATGCCAAAACAATGGAGACAAAAGATATTCCGAGTGAGGAAAAATATATGAATTATGAATCTTCGGCAAATGCCTATAAGTCTTTATCAACCTTTATTGATGATAATTCTGCGAGAATTTTGAATGCCAAAATTAAATTCTGGGGACTAAAGTCATTTAAAGTTCTAATAACAATTGGTACTCTTATTCTGGGTGCAGTTATTGCCGAATTACTTCATCCAATAATTACTGATGTGCTTAATCTGCCAAAATAATATTTAGACTTTTGATAGAATAATGCCCTTCCCACAATCTTATAAACTAAGAACCAAGCCAAATAGATATCAAGTAGGGATAATATAAAAGCGCATTTAAAGGCGCTCAGTTGCTTATATGGTCGGGGTGACTGGTCAGTTGTATTATGAGCAACATCCTGCGTCTTTTTGCCTGCGGTTAGTTACAGAGTACGGAACCGTCTCGCTAAAAACGAGCCACCGGCTCGTTTTTTAACCGTCCGAAAAAGCTTTGCTTTTTGGAGCGGTTAACGCTCGCTTCAAATCCATCCAATTCCAGAACCAATTTAAAAGCCGCCGTTGAAGGCGGCTTTTAAATTGCCTCCGTACCTGCCAAAAGGATACAATGACACGAAAGGTCATTGTGCCGGTTTTATAGTTGCATTCCGCGCATACGGTCTCATTCGCACCCTATCGTGTCAAGAGTACAGAGTACAGTTATATGCCCTTATTACCGCCGAACTCGCACCCATGCTGGTGGTGATGCCCATAGTACCATCGTCCATATCGATAACCGTAATGCGGCGGGCAGTGGGCACAGTCGCCGTTACAGCATCCGTGGTGCTTTGCGTTCCCCTTATCAAGAACGGATGATATG
>CAZYHL010000229.1:0-3123 GCA_964646795.1 uncultured Syntrophomonadaceae bacterium | reverse complement strand
CGTATTCCATTCCAGCCCATATCCGTGTAATCCGTTCAAATCCGTGTAATCCAAATCCAACAACTGCTCATCGCCTAAACACAACACGACTTCCTCTAAGTTTAACTGAGCCTCTGGAAAACTGACAACGACCTGGTCCGAGCTTACAAACCCAAACACATCCGTCACGGTGACCTGGTAGGTGCCGGGCTGGTTGACGGTGATGCCGGGGGTGGTTTCGCCGGTGCTCCACAGGTAAGTCTCAAAGCGCTCCCCCGCCTCCAGCACCACCGGGCAGAAACCATACATCGTGCGCTTGTCGGGGCCGAGATCTACTGGAGGAGAGTATTTATTCCCAAGATATTTTTCAATTTCGTTTCTTGATTCATCACTCAGGATCCCTTCAAAAAAGATTACCTCGGCAACATCCCCGTCAAAAAAGAAGGTCAAATTAAAACGCGCACCTAAAGTAATTCCTCCAAAATTTTGCTCTCCAATGTTACCACTTACCCTTAAGAACCCATTTTCGAATAAACGGGAATTGGAAGTATTAAACTCTGCAGTGGTAATAGTTGGGTCAAAAGCATTAGGCTTAGGGTATCTTAATTCAGACCCGGCAAAAAAACCTATTTGTTCATTGTAATGTTGAATTAAATTTCGATTTGAATCATTTGTGCCATCAAACAAAACCCTTTGACCGGGCAGACCTTCTTTTTGCCAAACAACAAAAACTGTGTGGGGCTGATTTAAAGGAAAAGATGGGTTAATTAAATAATTATTAGTTCCATTAAACCGAACCCCTGGCTTGTTGCCAAATGAATTTGGTGCCAGGGTGGGGCGGTTATTTATATTTTGCTGCAACAAATGAGCTTCGTTTCCACTCAGGTCACTCCACTGGGACACTTTTCCATCAATGAGGGAAACCCCCTGATCAGCTGATAGCCAAAGAAATAAACCAGAAACCACATCAGGAGTTATTAATTTAAAATTAAAAGAATCCGATATTGTTTCTTCCAGGCAAAGATTGAACGCCCTTACCCGCCAATAATATTTTACTCCTGGCTGAGGGGAAAAATGAATTGAAGTTGATCCAGTTTCAATGGACTCAGCAATAGGTTCAAATGAGGGGTTATCAGATATTTCCACCAAATAAAAAGAACCATATATTGCTTCATTCCATTGAAGGACCACCGGGGATGCCGTGATGACAGCATTATTTTTTGGAAAAATCAAGGACAATCCTTGGGGCAAGGGAGCGTTTTCCACAATTTCAATTTCCGAGGAATACTGGCTGGAACAACCAAAGTCATCGGTAACTTCCAATAAAACCTCATAATTACCCCCTTCAACATAGCTATGAATTGGATTGGACAAGATGGAACTATTCCCATCCCCAAAAGACCAGGCCCAGGATTGGATCCCGGAATTTTCAGGGGGAATGCTTTGGTCGCTGAACTGCACCTCAATGCCAATGCAACTATTTGAGGCCTCAAAATAGGCTTGAGGTAAAGCCCTGACCTGGACAGGCCTGGTAATTTCTGAAACACAGCCTGAAATGGCGGTCACTTCCAGGCTTACCTGATAAATCCCAGGATCAGAAAATAAAAAAATTGGATTCTGCTCTGAAGAATTGCTGCCTTCTTCAAATTGCCAGAGCCAGGAGGCTAACTCATCGCCTTCGGCTGGAATGCTTAAATCAATAAACCCGGTTGTTTCGCCAAAGCAAACCGTAGCCGCTGAAAAATCAACGGTGGGCGCCGTACCAATGATCTCCACCAAAACCTCAGCAATACCATTGCATCCGTTTTCATTGGTGACCTCCACGGAATAAGAACCTGATTCAAACACCTGGATTTTTGGCGTTGTGGCACCAGTCGACCACAAGTATTCAAGGTTTTCCCAGTTTTCAGGTAACGGATTCAAACTTATTTCATTGCCAGCACATAATTGGATGTTTGACCCCAGGGAAACTGAAGAAGCAAATTCATCCACTTCAACCGACACCGTATCAGAAAAAGCGGAGCAACCTTCATTATCAAAGATTTCTACCCAGTATTCACCAGGTTGAGAAACTTCAATCATCTGGTTTGCTTCACCTGTGTTCCATTCGTATGAAAAGTTTTCAGGAAACTGGATTTCAGGAAATACCTGAAAACTTTCTCCCTGGCATATTAAAATATTACTTGCATTAAGATTGGAATTAGGAAAAGAAACCAGGATGGTATCCGTTGAAGAATAACCAAACTGGTTAGTGACCGTTACAAAAAACTCTCCGGATTGGTTAACATTTATTGTACTGGAAGTTTCGCCGGTATTCCACAAATAGCTTGAATAACTTTGCCCAGCATCCAGGGTTACAGGGCAAAAGTCATTTAATTTGTTTATATCCTGGCCTAAATCTACCGGGGGATAGTATTTATTTGAAAGATAGTTTTCAATTTCAATTCTGCTTATATTGTTTAAAACCCCTTGGTAAAAAATAATCTCTGCAATTTCCCCATCAAAAAAATTGGCAAGGGTATACCGACCTCCTAAAGTTAAACCAGAAAGATTTTGGTTCCCAATATTACCATTTCCTTTTACAATACCATTTTCAAATAAAAAGGAATTACTAGTATTAAAAAAAAATGTAGATATAATTGGAGAAAAAGAAACAGGTTTTGGATAGCCAAAAAGTGTGCCTGCAAAAATGGTAATTTGATTATTAACGTGCTGAATGACATTTCGATTTATGTCACTAATTCCGTCAATAATTACTCTAGGACCGGTCAACCCATTTTTCTTCCAAACCAAAAAAACTGTGTAGGGCTGATTTATGGAAAAAGAGTTGTTGGTCATAAAATTATTAGTGGCGTTAAAGCTTACTCCGGGTTTATTTCCAAAAACATTTTCAACAAGCCCCGGCCTATTGGTGGCATTGTTTTGGGTCAGGTGAAACCCATTCCCACTTAAATCGTTCCAAACGGCCACCTTCCCATCAATTAACTCCACCCCCTGATCGGCTGCAAGCCAAAGCCTTAAGTTCTCGGTTGGGATCTGGGAAAAGACGGAAAAGGAGAAAGGAGAAAGGAGAAAGGAAAACAGGATAAGCCTTAAGAAACGCATGGCGAAGGGCAGTTTGAACAGGGTAAATGTAAGGAAAAA
>CAZYHL010000228.1:0-3155 GCA_964646795.1 uncultured Syntrophomonadaceae bacterium | reverse complement strand
TAGCAATCCCGCAAAACACCGACCTCTCAAAGTAAAATATCATATCCTACCTGGATTTGCTTATATTATCAGACGTGGTTTACCGGATACTTACAACAAGTCGTGTAATGGAAGCGATACATTCGATATCTGATGCTGTGTGGGATGGTGTTGCATCATTTGGCGCCATGCAAATAACAGAAGTGTCTCTTAAGTTGACTGGTTGGGAAAGGGCACGACGTGTAGTACTTGGCAGATGTCTTATAAGTAAACAAAGTCCTGAAGAAAGTGGTACATTGTTTGGAACCTGTAAATATGAGTACAGCGCAATAGTAACAAATCTTTCCCCGTCACAATTCGAAGCATGGCAGGTTGTAGAATTTTATCAGAACCGTGCTGACTGTGAGAACATATTTGACGAGTTGAAAAACCAATGGGGCTTAAGTGGGTTTTGTGCAGATCACATAAACGTAACTGAATTGGCCGCTCGATTCAATGTCCTCAGTTATAATACATGGTCATTGTTTGTGCGCTTTTTTGGATGCAGACATCATAAAGAAGCAAAAACCTCCCGCAGAGAACTATTGATGTTTCCGGCACAATTAGTAGAAAGTGGAAGAGAGAAGACATTACAAATTGCAGTGGCTGATCAGTTTTGGGATGTCCTTGAGCAAGGGTATAACCGACTAATTAAATGGTTGAAAGCAACTGCACCGCAGTTGACTTGACTCATTCAAATGCATTAATCGACTGGATAAAAGCTATTGATTGCGATCCGTCAACCAAAATGATACAAAATCCAGTACTCGACTGAGGAAATTAGGTTAATGAATCAAACCATCTCATGATTATTCCCCATTGGCCATCTCCATAGTCCCACTAAAGAGGTGTTTTCACATGTGGACTTCTGTCAATAGTTATTAACAGTTATCAAGGCGCCGCATATGGAACCATGTGAATGGTGGTGTGAGAGGTCGAAATGTACTCTCTCCATCAACTCATATTAAAACTCAGTTTATCGCCAATTTATAATCATTTCGAAGTGTTGATTCATCATTGATGTTTTTGCATTTAATGCGATGTATTAACGATAGTTTATTTGACAATAATTCTTGGTATGAAATAGGTGGTGTATCGAACCATATACCAAAAACCTGATCTTTATTGTTGAAATCAGAACATTTTAATCCCAGGTAGAAACTAATCAATGATATTATATTATCATCACCTATATAGCTTCTTTCAAAAATATAAGGATTGTTGATTATTTCACATTTAGAGAATTCAGAAACAAATGCTTTTGTAAGCATCATAGCTCCACCTTGGACATGATACCCATACTTGTATCCATTGGCTATTGCAATTTTAAAAATCATTCTCCGTTTATAAAAATTGGTTATATCCACTATTCTTCTATATTTTATAGCACTCAACATAGACTTTACTAATGACTTCTTATGGACTTTTTTGATACGTGCCCCCCAATCAGCAAAATCTTTGAGTCTGGAGTTCCCTTTCAAAGGCCAGTTCAAATATGTACCACAAATCCCAATAGTAGGATTTTCTTTTGAGTATCGAGATAATATATCTGAAAATGGATTGATACAGATCACATCAGTGTCAACTTTTAAAAGGTATTCATTATCAAAGTTTGTGATTGCGTAGTTCATACCAAACAAGAACCCTGCAGTTTGCCTATCGCAAACATATTTAGAAAATTTGGTTAAAGGATTATATAAAATAGTTAGACTTTGAAAAGAACTTCTGATAAATGACCAATCAGAGATAAATGCATTATTATCAATTACAATAATTAGGTTACATTTCTCTCGTACCATAGGTTCGTTTTTAATAATTGATTTGAGTAGGTCTAGAAAACGCTTCGCTTCGTTTTCACCTGGGCCAAGTAAAATTAAAATAGAAAACAATTTATTTACTCCTGAATAATAAAAAGCTAAGAACAGTTCAATAAAAGTATTGCCTAAATCAAATGATAAATTGACATAAACAAATACCCTTTAAGGGGTTTCGTTCAGTAGATTATATATGGACGCACCCCTTATTTGCAAGGTAATTTGATTTCTAACAAAAAGAAAAAACATTTGTTTTTATACATCCGGTTTACTCCATAATCTTAAACAGATTTTCTTTTAGCGCCACATAATGTAATACACACATTCGTTCCTTAATAGGTTGTCTGTGTTTACCACCGCAATATCGCACAGATTTTTCGAATGACGCGTCCGTTCCTATTGCCATTAATGTATTATTCTCCTCATCATGCAATCTATTGGTAAAATGTTTTTACGTTTCTTATAGTCTCACGTTATTTTCAAACTGCACCAGATACAAGAACTGCTGCTTTGTCTTTTTTATGCCTGAAATCCTTATACTCTATTCCCTTTGCAACCAAGGCTCAAACTATTCGTACTAATTTGTTTACCACAGCAACAGCTGTTTTGCTCTTTACCTATATGTTAACCAATTCTTACAATCGATGATGATAGTGACCATTATAGCAGCCACAGTACTTTATTATTGATCTTCCAGCAATCACTAAAAGGTAGCGTAGATGACAATTACCATTTTTCGTTATTCGCCCCAATCGTTGTTTGTTACCACCGAATTCCTGTAGAAGTAAACGTATTCGACACACAAATGCAGTTCTTTCCTCGACAAGTGATTGACGAACACAATGATGCATCTGTATATCTTGTTAATCGATTGTTTTTGGTTCTACCGGATGAATTTCAGGTCTGTTGAGTGCTCCAACAATTGCAGCTGCATCGCGGGAATTATTCTTCTGATTAAGCACAAATGCTTTGACATGACGTGCAGGAAGGATCTTAATACTGTGGCCTAATTCTGAAAATTTACGATGCCAATAATGGGATGATCCACAAGCTTCAAAGCCTATTGTGAATGGAGGCATTTGAGCTAAAAATGGAAGTATGTTTGTACGATTAACGCACTTTTTAAGAACCACTCGACGATGTTCATCAATCCCATGAAGTTGGAAAATATTCCTTAACAAGTCAATCCCCACTATGACTACATTACAACAGGTAAAATTAGTAAAGATATGGTTGTATTATTTAAGAAAGCTACAAAATCTATTTTGCATGCGATTAACACTACCGTGACCAAGGGCTGAAACAATATTTCTAAACCGTATG
>CAZYHL010000227.1:0-3161 GCA_964646795.1 uncultured Syntrophomonadaceae bacterium | reverse complement strand
AGGGATAAGGAAGTGAGGCTGGGGGCACTGGACGATATCCCCGGTATCGGTGCAAAGAAGAAAAAGGCGCTGCTTTCGCATTTTGGCAGCTTGAATAATGTTTTAAAAGCATCAACGGAAGAATTGGCCCGGGTTCCAGGCATTAACCAAAAAACCGCCCAAAAAATAAAAAGCTTTCTAGGGCGCCCGGCAAAAATTGAGGAGGGAATTATGATTGAGCGCTAAGGTCTATAATGAAGCAACAGCTGCGGCACTGGTTCGCAAAGCGGAAACACTTCTTATCTTTCACGGCCTTTGGCAGGATAAAACCTTTAAGGAATTCATTTCTCTGGTTGAGACGGCAGGCCGGGCTCTGACGGAAGAAAAGCCATCATCCCTGGAAACCGTTTACCGACGTGTATTTTCAGCTCTGGCGGAGAAGTCGGAGTTGGCGACGGTTCCCCTGGTCGGTGATTCATGGCAGAACCATCTCCTCGAGCTTATGCTGGCAGATGAAAATGTTCTCAGTCTGAAAGCGGCAAGAGGAGGCGGGGCTTCACCGGGTCCTTCCCTTCTCCAGGCCGCAGCCCAGGACCTGGAGGTATTGGAGGAGTTGTTTTTTGCCGGTGCCGAAATATTGGCAGGGATGTCCATCGGCAGGGAAAACCTTCCCTCCTGGGAAGGCTTTAGCCCTTTGCTTGAAAGCGTAAATTATGTGGAAGCAGAGATGCTGGAGGTAAAGAAAGCCTTCCTATTGAGCAAGAACTGGCCGTCCTTGCTGGAAACACTGCTAGCTTATTACCGTTGTTTCGGTGGCGGCGCGAAAGCCCGGTTTCTAGCCTTCCGCTGGATGGGAGAGGCCGGCGACTTTCTTAAAGGGATAAGCCGTCCCGATCCAGTCAGGCTGGAGGAACTGGTTGGCTGTGAAAAAGAACATGCTTTGATTATTGAAAACACCGAACAATTTTTGGGGGGTTTCCCAGCCCATAATATGCTTCTGTACGGTGACAGGGGCACGGGAAAATCCTCCACAGTCAAAGCCCTGCTAAACCGTTATGACGTCAGGGGGTTAAGGCTGGTGGAGGTAGGCAAGGGAGATTTGGGGGATATGGCTTCTATCCTGGAAAAGTTAGGCGGGAGTCCGCTAAAATATATCATCTTTATTGACGACCTCTCCTTTGAAGAGGAGGAAACGGTATACAAGGAGCTGAAAGCCGTCCTGGAGGGATCCCTGGAAATTAAGCCCGCCAATGTGCTTATTTATGCCACCTCCAACCGCCGCCACCTGGTTCGGGAATACCTCAACGGCCGGGAAGAGGGCTTCTCCGGCAGAGAAGCCCGGTACAGCGACACGGTGCAGGAAAAGCTGTCCCTTGCCGAAAGATTCGGGATAACAGTAATATTCACTACCCCTGGGCAAAAACAATACCTGGCCTTAATAGATGCAATGGCCGGCCGGCGGGGTATTGTCCTGGAACCCGGAGAGCTTCACAGCCGGGCCCTGAAGTGGGCCCTCTGGCAAAACAGCCCTTCGGGCAGGACCGCGCGCCAGTTTGTCGATTACCTTTGGGGGATACTTGAAGCAGAGAAAAAAGCTGCTGCGGGAGGAGAGGAAACACCTCCGGTTAACTTTCGGAGGGACAACAATCAATGAAGTATAAACTTTTAGCTTTAGACCTGGATGATACTCTTTTAAACAAGGAGTTTAAAATTTCGGCAAGGAATGTTGAGGCCTTGCGCAAGGCGGCTGAAGCGGGAGTGCTGGTGACGATAGCCACAGGAAGGATGTTTAGTTCAGCCCTTGTCTATGCCCGGCAATTGCAACTCAATGTTCCTTTAATTACTTATCACGGTGCCTTAATTAAGGAAGCAGACACCCGGCAGGAGCTGTGGCATAGGCCTGTGCCCCTGGACACAGCCATAGATATTGCCGATTATTGCCGCCAAAAAGCTTATCACTTGAACCTTTTTGTTAACGACCGGTTTTATGTGTCAAAGAACAACGCTTATTCATTCTTTTATAAACAGATCTCCGGGATTGAGGCAGAGGAAGTCGGTGACACGGCTACCTTCCTGGCCCAGAAGGGATTGCCTCCCACGAAAATGAATATTATTGCCTTTGGCGAAGCCATGGCTGCAGTAATTGACGACATCAAGGGCAGGTATGGGGACAAAGTCCATCTAACCCAAGCCCGCCCCGATTTTCTCGAGATTCTTAATCTTGAGGCTACAAAAGGAAAAGCCCTGGATTTCCTGGCCAGGAAGGAAGGGATTAAACAGGAGGAAGTAGCGGCTATCGGCGACAGCTATAACGATATCGAGATGCTGGCCTATGCGGGCATGGGCGTGGCGGTAGCCAATGCTCACGCCGAAGTGAAAAAAATGGCCCGGTTTGTCACCCTTGCCAGCATTGAAGACGGAGTTGCCCATTTTGTAGAAAAATATCTGCTTTAAAAATTAATAACTATTATCAGGGGAAGCAACATAACGTCCAATAATAAATATGAAGCAGGCAAGCCGCCTGCTCGGAAAGGCCGGGTTAAATGATATGAAGCAACACGATCAAAAGGAGATAAATAATGAAATCAGCATTGCCGCCGATCTCCATACCCATACGGTGGCCAGCGGACATGCTTATGCCACCGTTACGGAAATGGCCCGGGAAGCAGCCCGGATTGGTTTGTCAATGCTGGGCATAGCGGATCATGGGCCTGCCATGCCCGGAGGGCCGCATCGCTATTATTTCGGGAACTTGAAAGATCTGCCGCCAAAGCTTTTCGGCGTAGAAATAATCAGAGGTGTTGAAGCCAACGTCTTGGACAGCTGGGGCAGGTTGGACCTTCCTGATTATATTTTGAGCCGGCTGGACTTGGTTCTGGTTGGCTTCCATGTTGTCTGTTATGCCGGAGGCAGCCGCGAAGAAAACACGCAAGCCCTGTTAAAGGCCATGGACAATCCTTATGTGGACGGTATTGTCCACCCGGGGAATCCGGAGTTTGAAGTTGACTTTGAAGAGGTGGTTGAAAAGGCTGTGGCCAGGCATGTTTTGCTGGAAGTAAATAATAAATCCCTGAGGGGGGATACCCGTAAGGATAGTGAAGCAAATTGCCGCCGCCTGGTCAAGATAGCCCAAAAGGCGGGGGCAATGCTGTTGGTCAGCAGCGATGCTCATTTTTTCAACC
>CAZYHL010000226.1:0-3172 GCA_964646795.1 uncultured Syntrophomonadaceae bacterium | reverse complement strand
GAAGAAGAGCGCAGCCTGGGCCTCGAGCTCCTCACCTCTCCGGATCTCATCGCCCGCATCGAAGCCGACCTGGGGACCGTCGGGTATGTGGGCGAGGGGGTGAATAAGCTCCTCCTTTACCTGGCCGCCACGAGCCGCAAGCTTTCAGATCCCATATCCGTCATCGTCTCGAGCCAGTCCGCCTCGGGCAAGAGCTACCTCATCGACACGGTCAAGGCCCTCATGCCCGAGGAAGATGTGGTCTCCATGACCAGCCTCTCGGATCAGGCCCTCAACTACCTGGATGAAGAGGGCCTTTTACACAAGTTCCTCGTCATGGGAGAGGCGGTACATTCCCTTTCGGTGGAACACCAGCTGCGGGAGATGCTGTCGGCCAAGGAACTCTCGCGCCTCGTGGCCGTCAAGGACGAGAAGACCGGTCGGCTCTCCTCGAAGCTTGTACGGAAGAAGGTCCTCGTCTCCCTGGCGATGAGCACGACCAATAGCGAGGTGAACCCGGAGAACGCCAGCCGCTGTTTCGTCGTTTCCACCGATGAATCGGAAGGCCAGACCAGGGAGGTACACCGCGTCCAGCGGGCCAAGTACTCCCTCGAACGCCTGGCCCTCCGCGATGAAGCCGTACCGCGAATCATCGCCTGTCACCAGGCGGCCCAGCGGATCCTCGAACGGGTTGCCATCGTCAATCCCTACGGACAGCTCTTGGACTTTCCCGCCCGCATGATGCGGACCCGGCGGGACCACGAGCGCTTCCTCGACCTCATCGCCGCGGTGGCGTTCCTCCGCCAGTACCAGAAGCCCCGCGTACGCGACGGCGCGGGCCGCGAGTACATCCAGTGCGACCTCGAGGATTACCGCATCGCCTATCGGGTCATGACCGCCATTCTGCCCCAGACCCTTTCCGCCTTTCCCCGTTCGGCTTCCGATCTCTACGCCGCCTTTCGCGCCCTGGCGAAAACCAAGGCGGAAGCGGAGAACCTCTATCCCGCCGAGGTCGTCATTGGGCAACGGGAGCTCCGCGAAACGACAGGGTTTTCCCAGATGTTCGTAAAGCGAAACCTCAGGACCCTCTGCGACTACGAGTACCTTATCGAGTCGGGGGGCTTCCAACGGGGTGCCCGCCGGGGGTATCGTCTCCTCGAGGACAAGGACCTGTCCCTGGTCGACCTCTCCTCCATCCCGACCCCCGCTGAGCTGGAAGAAGCCATCAAGGCCCATGGGACGGAACTCCAAAATGTCTAAAGTGGGTCAACTGGGTCAGAGTGGGTCAGAACTGGGTCAGACCCACTTTTCAAAGCCTAATTCATTACAGGATAAGGCTTCTCAAAAGTGGGGCGGCTCTTCACGGGAGAAAGGCCCGAAAAGAGAACCATCCCCCGCGCCGATGCTATCGGCAACGGGTCGCGAGCTCATAGGCCCCTTCGTTGAACGGCGGAGGGCGAAGGGCATCCGCAGCCTCCGGAAGATCCCCTATCTTCTGGGCGTCTTCTTTTCCTGGCTTGAGGACCGTGGCCTCTCCCTCGACTATCTTACGCCCCTGGGGGCCGAGGAGTTTCAGACCTACCTAGCGACCAGGGAGGATGAGGGCATCGTTCACTACGCAAGCGGCGCGGTGGCGGATATCATCCAGACGGTGGACGCCTTCTACGCCACTCTGGTGGAGGACAAAAAAGTCCTCCAAAACCCCTTCTACGGCCTCAGGCGTATCAAACGGGAACAGCGGCTTCCCCGGGCGGTGCCCACCGAGGCCGAGCTGGCCGGCTGCCTCAAGCGGCTCGGCGCCTTTCATCGGCACAAAACCCTCCGGGACCGGCGTATCTACTACCGGCTCCATGTCGTCGCGGAGCTGCTCTATGCCACGGGAATGCGCCTGGGAGAACTCGCCGCGCTCCGGCCCGCCGACTTCGATTTTCCCGCCAGGATCGTCCGCATCCGCGCGGGTAAGGGCGGGCGCTCCCGTACCGCCTTCCTCTACGACTACGCCGCGGATGTCGTGGAGTTCTACAGCGCCCATATGCGCGCCGTGGTCAACTACTCCCCGTCCAGCGATAGGCTTTTCGGTGTCGCCAGTGCGCGTACCTTCGACTCGGCCCTCAATCCGCGTCTCAAGGCCCTCGCGGGCTTCACCTGCCACTCCTTTCGCCACGCCCTCGGAACCCACCTCTTGCGCCGCGGCTGCGATCTCCGCTTCATCCAACTCATCCTCGGCCATGAGGACCTGAATTCCACCGCCCTCTATACCCGGGTGAGTAAGGAGGAACTCCGCGAACAGATCGACCGGTATCACCCCCGGAAGGGAGACTAGCCCGTGCGATCCCTCACGTCTCCCCTCAAGTTCTACCTCGAAAGCCTCAAAGGCCGGGGACTCGCGCCTTCCTTCATAAAAAGCGAAGGGATTATTCTCGGCGTCTTCGCCGGCTTCTGGGGAGACAGAGATTACCGCGCTCTTACCCGGCAGGACCTATACGACTATGTCATGTTCCTCAAGTCGCGACGGTCCAGGCAAGGTACACCCCTGAAGCCCGGAAGCATCCGTCGCTACGCGCTCTCCGCCAAGCGCTATGTCGATTGGCTGTACCGGAGCGGCTTCCTCCTTTCAAACCCCGCCGAGGGTTTCACACTCCTGCCCCCCGATCGTTCTTCCCTCCGACGCATCCCCTCCCAGGAGGAACTGGCAGCGGTACTCGACCACATCGACAGCCAGCGGGAGCGTGCGCTTTTCGAGCTTCTGTATTCCTCTGGCCTCCGCATCGCCGAGGCCTTGGCTCTCTACCTGGTCGATCTCAAGCTCGATGAACGGCTCCTCTTCATCCGTCAGGGAAAGGGGAAGAAGGACCGCTACGTCCCCTTTAGCCAGCTTGCCCGTGTCCATCTGGCAGCCTACCTCCATGGTGAACGCCGCGCGCAACTTAAAGGGCTCCGCGGCGAGGATCGGCAGTACCTGTTCATCGGGTTCCAGGGTAAGATGAGCTGGAAGATGGCCGATGATAGGTGGAAGGCCGCCCTCGAGGCGGCGGGACTGGCAGGCAAGGGCTACACCCTCCACTCTATCCGCCACGCCTGCGCCACCCATCTCCTTGAAAACGGAGCCTCCGTACGCTATGTCCAGGAGCTCCTCGGCCACGAGAGTCTCTCTACCACCCAGCGGTACACGAGGCCCAACACCGACCGCGTC
>CAZYHL010000225.1:0-3186 GCA_964646795.1 uncultured Syntrophomonadaceae bacterium | reverse complement strand
GCCGGATTGCCGCCAGGGGTGTCTTGGCTGCGGCATCGTGGCAACGGAGGTGAACTCACCGTGCGGCTTAGGTTGAAATACACCAAAGAAGGGCCGGCCCGTTTTTTGTCTCATCTGGATATTGTGCGGCTCTTTAACAGGGCTCTGCGCCGGGTTAAGGCGCCTGTTCTTTATTCCCAGGGGTTTAATCCTCAGCCCCGCCTTGTTTTTTCACCGCCGTTACCTGTAGGCATAGCCGGCATGGGAGAATATCTGGATATTTGGCTGGAAAAGGAGATGAACACCACAGAAATGACCCTTGCCCTAAACGGGACTTTGCCGCCCGGCCTTAAAATTATCGCGGCAAAGGCGGTACCCGGCGACCGTCAATTCCTCCCCTTGCCCGGTGTTGACCTTTTCCTGTACAGTGTTGCCCTTAAGGTAGCGGAAAAGGGTAAAACCAAGGCTGCTATCGAAACCATCCGCCAAGGGCGGGAATTCCTGGGCCGGAAAAAAACAAAACAAGGCTTTAAGGAAATCGATTTTCAGCCTTATATGAAGGATCTCACTTTGACGGAAGAAGGGGAGGGCTTGATCTTGAGAATGTTTGTTGCCTTTGATGAAAAAGGCACTGTCCGGCCTGATGATATTTTGACGGCTATGGGGATAAGCCCAGCTGGGAAGCTTGTTAAAAGGGAGGAAACGTTTTTCAGGGAAGGCAATGTATTAAGGACGCCCATGGAACCGTAAGGAGAGGCGAGTTGAATGGAAAAGCAAAAACAAATAGTTGTAAACTGCAAAAATAAAGATACCAGAGTGGCGGTCCTTGAAGATGACATGCTGGTGGAAATCTACTTGGAACGTCCCGTCAGCCAGCGGGTGGTAGGGAACATCTATTATGGGGTCGTCGAAAACGTTCTGCCCGGTATGCAATCGGCTTTTATCGATATCGGCCAGGAAAAAAACGCTTTTCTTTATATTGATGATGCCCGGGTTAATAAAGGGGCAACAGGAAAAACGGCGATTGAAGAGCTGCTCCATACGGGGGACAAGGTTTTAGTGCAGGCGGTTAAAGAACCTTTCGGCAGCAAAGGCGCCCGGCTGACAAGACAAATTACCCTCCCTGGACGTTATCTTGTTCTCATGCCCACCGTGGATTATGTCGGCATTTCTCGGCGCATAGAAGATGCCGAGGAAAGGGAGAGGCTTAAAGAGCTGGCTGAGGAGGTAAAACCCGCATCAATGGGAGTCATAGTCAGGACGGTTGCGGAAGGGGCGGATCAGGAAAGCTTCAGGCAGGACATGGATTTTCTGCTTAAGCTGTGGACCCGGATCAAAGGCAAAATGAAAAAAGGCGCGGCCCCCTTCCTTTTGTACCAGGATCTCGACCTGATTTACAGAATAGTCAGGGATCTGTTTACAGAGAATGTTGTCAAATTCATTGTGGACAATCCCCTTGAACATGAAAAAATAATGGAAACCCTTGATTATGTTTCCGCCGACCTCAAAAAAAAGGTGTTTTTATATGAGGGGCAAGAGCCAATTTTTGACTATTACGGCATTGAGGAGGAGATTGAAAAAGCCCTTGCGCGGAAAATCTGGTTGAAGCGGGGCGGTTACCTCGTACTGGATCAGGTGGAGGCTTTGACGGTAATAGATGTCAACACGGGCAAGTATATAGGCAAGAACAATCTGGCGGAAACAATCCTGGAGACCAATTTGGATGCTGTGGAAGAGATAGTCCGGCAGCTGCGGCTGCGGGACATAGGCGGTATCATCATTATTGACTTTATCGATATGAACAGCAGCGAACATAGGCGGCAGGTCTTAGACAGATTGGAAGAGAAGCTCAAGGAAGACAGGACCAGGTCGCATATTCTCGGTTTGACTTCTCTGGGTATGGTGGAAATGACCAGGAAGAAAGTAAGGCAGGGGATAGATAATTTTTTGCAGCAGCCTTGCCCTTACTGCGGCGGCAAGGGCAAAATCCTTTCTGCCGAGGTTGTGAGCTCCAAAATTGAAAGAGAAATCAAGAGGATTTTGGACGGGGAGACAGCTGAGGCCATCCTGGTAGAAGTAAATCAAAGCGTGGCTTCCCTGCTGATTGGCAGTAACGGCCTGCACTTAAAAAGAATGGAAGAAGACCTTGGCAAGCATATTTTTATCAGGGGATCCGACACTTTGCATACTGAGAAGTTCAACATTTTGAAGACAGGGACCTTTGCAGAGATTGAAAAATGCGCTCTCCCTGTGGAACGGGGGAAATTTTACCGGGTGAGAATTGAGGAGCCTCATGCCAACAACCCCTATGACGGCATTGCCAGAGTCGAGGGGTATGTGATAGACGTTTTAGCGGGAGGAGCCTATGTGGGTGAACAGGTGGATATAGAAATAACTGAGACGGCCAGGACTTACGCCAAGGCGGTCATCGTAGAAGAAAGCCGTTTATCTGATTAACAAACCAACGCCGGTACTATATCGCCTTAGTGAAGGATTACCATTTTAGCGAATTTGACCAACAATTTAAGACTTCTCACCGGCTTCTTGAGTTTTTGTGCTACCTGTGGGAAGGCGAGCCACCGTATCCAAATCGGCAAATGATATGGCTGCTTAAAACAAACAGGATTTTGGAATATACTGTAAGGCAATTAAACTTGCAATTTACCTGTCCCAATCGGACAATGCATTGTAATTGACACTTACCCGGCCTTGTGGTAAAATAATTTAGCGTGGGCTCAGCCCGTCTTTACAACCGCCCGGGTCAGGTTTAAAATCCTAAAGGATACCTGCATTTCCGGCGAGTCTTAAAGGGAGGATTGATGAAATGGAAGCTATTATTGAAACGGGGGGCAAGCAGTACCGGGTCAAGGAAGGCGATACGATTCTGGTAGAGAAACTGGCCGCCTCCGAAGGGGAAGCAGTACTTTTCGATCGGGTTCTGACAGTGAAAAAAGAAGAAGAGCTGCAAGTGGGCAGTCCTTATGTGGCGAGAGCCAAAGTGTCAGGCAAAATTCTTGAACAGGATAAGGCCAGGAAGATCGTCGTGTTCAAGTACAAGGCTAAGAAGAATTACCGCCGCAAGCAGGGCCATCGGCAGCCTTACAGCAAAGTAATGATTGAAAAGATTGAATACTAGTGAGGAAAAATCATATTAAGGGGGTGGATTAAATGGCACACAAGAAAGGTATGGGCAGCTCAAGGAACGGA
>CAZYHL010000224.1:0-3195 GCA_964646795.1 uncultured Syntrophomonadaceae bacterium | reverse complement strand
CTGAACCGATAGGTGAAGATTACGAGGATTATAACAACATCGATTTGGCTGTAATCCCCGGACTGGCTTTCGATAAACAAGGCTACCGGCTGGGGCGGGGTAAAGCGTATTACGATCGCTTTCTGTACCAACTCCGCTGCCCGGTGTTTGGCTTATGCTTTGCCTTTCGTTACCTTGATAATTTACCCCTGGAAGCCTGGGATATACCTGTTCAGCGAGTAATTAGCAGTCTTTAGAACGTATTTATTTTGCTGTTTTAGTTTTCGAGTTGGATTTATCGGTTTTTCCTGTTTTCCTGGGCATTTCGGTATTATTCCCCTTTTTGCTTTTTTTGAGTTCTTTTTCCAGGGCGGCAATCTTAAGTTCCTGATTTTGAATTGTAGTCAATAAAGAATTCAACTCTTCATTTCCTACCGAAGAGGGGAACTGAGCTTCTACTCGCTCTGTAAAATCGCTCAGCACATTCATATAATTAATAAAAGCATCAAAGGGAGTCTCGTAGGGGCTGAAGTAACGATACAGGCCGCCATCCGAAAAATTCTTGGTACTCATGTAGTAAAAATGATCGCTAGTCTGCAGGTAATTCCAGTCCAGATGCAAGCGACGGTCTTTACTCATTCGCACTCTTTCGGCTATACTGTACAGCTTGTTGAAAGCTTCCTGCTGAAGATCGTTCCCCAACCAGGCACTTAAATCCCTCTCTTCGTCGGCCCAGGAAGTGGGATTGGGAACACTTATAGGTCCTGTTGCTTTTATCAGGCCACTGACCTCCGAAGGTGTCGAAAACTCAATCCCTTTTTCAAAAGCGAATTTGGGCAGGGCTTTGAGGAATTCAAAAATGCCGCTTTCTTTGGACTGGAGGTTGCCAAAGGTCTCATAATTCATAAACAAATTGATTACCTGCTCACTATCAGGCGTTTTGTGAATCCAATCGATAAACTTGTCTGCCACTAATGGATACTCGCTCCAGTTGTAATTGGAAAAACGGAAAGTTATATCGTCACTCAGTTTATTGTTTTTCAATAAGAGTTTCAGATTGGGATTCAATGCACTATGGTAGACAAAATTGGGGCTTTTCCAACCTAATATGGCTTTGGCTCCCTCGGCAATTATAGTTTTGTAACCCATGGAATAAATCAATTCTCCTATATCGTCAGAATAGACCAATTCGGTGTTTCTGAATGTTTTGGGTTTTTGGCCAAATAAGACTTCAATGCGTTTGCGGTGTTGAGTGACCTGATTTTTAAACTCCTTTTCGTCAATAATGGAAGACAACGAATGGGCATATGTTTCGCTTAAAAATTCAACCGCCCCTGTTTTGGCTAATTTCCGAAAACTTTCGATGACTTCGGGAGCGTATTGTTCCAGTTGATCCAAGGCTACACCCGAAATGGAAAAAGCCACCCGGAATTTTCCTCCGCTTGCCTGAATCAAATCATAGATAATTTGATTGGCCGGTAAAAAAGAATTGACAGCGATACGCTGAAGTATTTGCTCGTTGGTGAAATCGTCGTAATAATAATGATCTGCGCCTATATCAAAAAAGCGATATCTTTTGAGACGAAAAGGTTGATGAATCTGAAAATAAAAACAAATCGTTTTCATATGGCATAATTTAATAATTACTTTATTCCTAACAGGCGGTCGTAGATGGCCCTGACTTTATGTCCGGCATACTCCCATTTGATTTCGTCCACTTCTTTTTTGCCCTGAATTTTTAGAAATTCATACATGGCCGGATAACTGATTATTGAATATATGGCATCGGCCATGGCATCAATATCCCAATAGTCTGTTTTAATGGCATAATTCAAAATTTCGGCACATCCGGATTGTTTTGAAATAATGGAAGGGACACCAACCTGCATGGCTTCGAGCGGAGAAATCCCAAAAGGCTCCGAAACCGAGGGCATAATGTACACATCGCTTGATTTAAGCATTCTGTACACCTGGCGACCTTTCAAAAAGCCCGGGAAATGGAACTTATCAGCAATTCCCCTCTTGGCTACCAAGTTTATCATGGCCTCCATCATATCTCCGTTGCCGGCCATTACAAAACGAACATTAGAAGTTTTTTGCAAAACCCGGCTGGCAGCCTCGACAAAATACTCCGGCCCTTTCTGCATGGTGATTCTTCCCAAAAAAGTGACAACCTTTTGAGGAGTATGCCGCTCGGGTTCAATGTCTTCAATTTGTTTGCTTACCGGCTCAACGGCATTGTGAACTGTAGACACTTTGCGGGGGTCCTGATGATATTTGCTAATTACGGTGTCTCTGGTCAGATTACTGACACAAATGATGTGATCGGCGTGATCCATACCGTTCTTTTCGATGCCGTAGACCTGTGGATTGACATTGCCCCGACTGCGGTCAAAATCGGTGGCATGGACATGTATAACTAAAGGCTTTCCGCTGACATTTTTGGCATGAATACCGGCAGAATAGGTCAACCAGTCGTGAGAGTGAATTATGTCGTAATGTTCGGTACGGGCAATAACACCGGCACAAATGGAATAGTTATTTATTTCTTCCATCAGGTTGTCTGGATAACGTCCCGAAAATTCAATACAACCAAGATCATTGGTGTATAGGTATCTGAAATCGGCATAAATGTGGCCCCTCATATTGTAGTAATCTTGCGGACTCATGTAGGAACCGAAACGGTTCTCGAGATGTTCCCAGGAAACATCTCTCCAAACCACCGGTGTATTGCAGGCTCCAATTATTTTTAAAAAACTCTGGTCTTCATCTCCATGAGGTTTGGGAATAACAAAAACAACATCCATATCGGACTGCGTGGCCATACCTCTGGTCAGTCCAAAACTGGCCGTTCCCAAACCGCCGAGAATATGTGGAGGAAATTCCCAGCCAAACATTAGTGCTCTCATCCTTGTGTGGTATTAGCTGACATTACTTTGATTATTTGTTTTATCCGAAGTATCTCAGCAACACTCATGGCAAAGGAGACAGCACCTCTTCCCTTGTAGGGAGGATTGCCATCGTAAAGTTCTGAGATAGTGCCTATACCTCTGTCGGTCAGATCGTCTTCAAAACCATAAATAATGCGTTCCGCAAAGTCGAGTCCCCTGATTTTATGAATTTTCAGATAAGCTTCAATATATGGTCCGATCAGCCAGGCCCAGGCGGTTCCCTGATGATAAGCCCAGGTCCTGCGGTTTTCGGATCCTTCGAATA
>CAZYHL010000223.1:0-3212 GCA_964646795.1 uncultured Syntrophomonadaceae bacterium | reverse complement strand
TTGCATTAAAGGTTACAAAACTGACGGGCACAGGTTTTTGCCGCGGGCGGCAGCCGCAGGAGCCGCCGCAGCCGTAGTGGAAGAATTCCAAAAGGGTGTGGCTCTTCCCCAGATCAGAGTTCAAAACAGCCGCAAGGCTTTATCGTCCTTAGCCGCTCAGTTTTACCGGTTTCCTTCGCGCCGCCTGAAAATGATAGGTATTACGGCTACCAACGGCAAAACCAGCACGGCTTTTATGACGAATGCCGTTTTGGAGGAAAACAGCTTGAAAACAGGCTTAATCGGCACCGTGGTGGTTAAAACGGGAACGACACTGCGTCCCGCCTCCTTGACTACGCCCGAGTCCCTGGACTTGCAGTATTATTTGCACAGGATGGCGGAGCAGGGAGTTACCCACGTAACCATGGAGGCGTCTTCCTCGGGACTGGAATTGCACCGTGTTGATGATGTTGAATTTGATATAGTAGCCCTTAACAATATCAGCCGGGAGCATATAGACCTGCATGGTTCCTTTGAAGCTTATCTCGCTGCTAAGGCAAGGCTGGTCAGGGAAGCGTCTCTCCATCAGTGGGCTATTTTTAATCTGGATTGCCCTTACAGCGCTGCCCTCGCTAAAGAGACGCCGGCTAAGGTTATTACTTATGGTATCCAAAATGATAAAGGGGATTTTGCCGTCAGGAACTTGGATTTATCCACGGGCAGGGCTCGCTTTCTGGTAGAGGCGAAGAAGCCCTTGGCGTTAGGCGGCACTGTGTACGGCCCCATGAGTTTCCCCGTTGAACTTGCGGTTTTAGGCCTTCATTCGGTCTATAATTCCATGGTAGCCGTTATTACGGGGCTTATCCTGGGAGTGCCCGCCGCTCAAATCAGGAGGGCGTTAAAGGGGTTCAGGGGCGTGGAGCGCCGTTTCGAACTGATTTTTGATGAGGAGTTTAAGGTTATTGACGACCATTTTGCTAACAGCGGCAATATAAATGTTACACTGGGGACTCTTAAAAAAATGGATTACAATCGTTTGATCCTTGTTTATGCCATCCGGGGCAGCCGCGGCGTCACCGTCAACCGGGAGAACGCCGAAACCATGGCCCGGTGGGCGGAAGAATTGGGTTTTGAGGAGATAATCGCGACAACCAGCAGTTCCCATGTTGGTGAAAAGGACAGAGCGGCGGCGGACGAAACCGCAGTGTTCCGGGAAGTAATGGGGAAAGCGGGACTAAGTTACACTTTGTGCCGGGAACTGCCCGAAGCTATCGAGGAAGGCCTTTCCAGAGCCGGCAAGGGAGATGTAATCCTCCTGGCAGGTTGCCAGGGCATGGACCACGGGGCTCGTTTAATCCTTGAGGAAATTTACCGCCGGAAGCCGCAGCTGAGTAAGGAAAAAATCTTCCAGCCTCTTAAGCACCGCGTAGCGGGGATGTAAGCCTAAGTACCGTTTAGCGGTAAGCCGCACCCTTTAAAGAATGCGCAGGTTTCCGAGCCGGTCGTTTACCGCTCTGTCGTTTACTACTCTGATAAAATTGATTTCGTCATCTTCCGTTCCCTGCACATACAGGCCCGCTTCCTTGAGGGCTGCTACATATGCCACAATTTCTTCCGTGATTATCTCGCCGGGGCAGAGTACAGGTATGCCCGGGGGGTAAGGCAGCAGGAATTCCGCGCTGATCCTGCCGATGCTGTTTTCCAGAGGTACGGAGATTGTCTCGGCGTTAAAAGCATCCCTGGGAGAAAGCATTCTTAAAGGTATTTTCGGCGGGTTAAGCATAACCGTTTTATTGTTAATGTTAGTCCCGTACTTTTTACTAATGTCTCTTAAAGCGGACAGAAGCGCATCAACCCTTTCCCGCGTATCCCCTACGGAAAAAACACATAGAACATTATATAAATCCGCCATTTCCGGCTGGATAAAATATTTTTCAGCCAGGAGCCTTTCCAGCTCGTAGCCTGAAAGCCCCAAGTTTTTGCTGGTAATGGTAACCTTGGTTGGGTCGAAATCATAAACTCCTTTTGTACCGGTTACCTCCCTGCCGAAACAAAAGAAGCCCTTAATCTTGTTTATCTCCGCCCTGGCGTATGCCGCCAATTCGACAGCCTTGTCAAGAAGCAGCTTTCCTTCCGTTGCCATCTGCATCCGGGCAGTATCCAATGAAGCCAGTAAAATATAGGACGGGCTCGTGGTCTGGAGCAGGCTCATGGTTGTCCTGACCCTGTTAATGTTCACAAGGCCGTTTTTGACCTGAAGCATTGAGCTTTGAGCCAGTGAACCGACGATTTTATGCGTGCTCTGGGCGCTCATATCGGCGCCTGCATCCATGGCGGCCACGGGGAGCCTGTCGTTAAAGGGGAGATGAGCTCCATGGGCCTCATCAACGATTAACGGGATACCGTAACTATGAACGATGGCGGTTATTGCTTCTATATCCGTAGCAATGCCGTAATAAGTCGGGTTTATGATCAGCACGGCTTTAACGTTTTTATTTTGCTCCA
This sequence comes from uncultured Syntrophomonadaceae bacterium, assembly GCA_964646795.1. Lineage (GTDB taxonomy): Bacteria > Bacillota > Dethiobacteria > PWVN01 > PWVN01 > CAZYHL01. Next base: position 728 of record CAZYHL010000223.1, on the reverse strand, counting down.
AAGCGGCCTTCACTGTTTCGGGTGTAACGTTAAGGGCAATGCCGAGGTTGTCGTCAATTTCAGGTTTCATATAAATGGGTACGGCGCCGCTTAAGATGATGCCGGCTGTAACGGATTTGTGGGCGTTCCTGGGTACGATAATCTTATCGCCGTTCCCTACGACACTCATAATCATGGCATGAACGGCCCCGGAAGTGCCATGGACACAAAAAAAGGTATGGTCCGCATGGTTGGCATCGGCGGCTAGTTCCTGAGCCGCTTTTATCGGTCCGGTAGGTTTGTGCAGGCTGTCGACCTGTTTAAAAACCGTAACGTCAATAGCCAAAACGTTTGTGCCGATAAAATCCCGCAGCATTCTAGCCGCACCCTGCCCTTTTTTATGGCCGGGTACGTGGAAAGGAACCGTATCATTGTTAACATATTCCATGAGGGCATCAAATAAGGGAGTCTTGGTTTGATCAAGTCTATACATCTTTCGGCCGTCCTCCTTCCTTGCTCTGTTCAAGGAAAAAAGCCCGCACCTGATTATAAAAGTCGTGGGCTTATCAGAGCTTCTTCATACACCTCGATTTTAACAATAATAATATACGACATAAACAGCAAAAAGACAATACTAATTTAAATTAGTATTTTTAACGGCAGCCTTCATATACATTGGTAATAAGGTTTTTGAAAAAAGCGGCCTTTGTTTGTCAGAAAAAAAGTATTTAAAAGCCAAGGAGGAAGGC
>CAZYHL010000222.1:558-3216 GCA_964646795.1 uncultured Syntrophomonadaceae bacterium | reverse complement strand
TGGCCGCTGAAGGCATCGTAAACTATAAGATTTTCATGGGCTCCACCGTAGGCAACATCCCTGCACCTATGGACGGCGGCATCATCGAAGCTTTAAAAATCATTGCCGGGACCGGGCTGCGCTGTGGTTTTCATGCAGAAAACAATGATATCCTGAATTATTATACCGATCTCCTTAAAAAACAAGGTCGCACCGATCCCAAAGCCCATGTGGAGGGCAGGCCGAACATAGCTGAAGCCGAAGCTATTTCCCGGTGTATTCTATATGCCAGGGAAACAGGCTGCAAGATCCATATCTACCATATGAGTTCCAAAGAAGGCGTGGACATAGTCAGACAGGGGAAAGAAAGCGGCGTGGATGTAACAGCGGAAACGGGGCCCCACTACCTGCTTCTGGATTGCTCGCACATGGATAAAGTAGGCTCAATGCTAAAAATGAATCCTCCCGTCCGTTACCCGGAAGACAGCTCCAAGCTGTGGGAAGGGCTTCTGGATGGCACCATAGAAGTTATCGCGACGGATCACTCGCCCCATACCCTGGAGGAAAAGATTTTCGACAACATCTGGGATGCTACCCCCGGGTTTTGCGGGGTAGAGACCAGCGTGCCCCTTCTGCTCACTCAGGTCAACGCCGGAGTCATCAGCTTGAACAAGTACGTGGAACGCGCTTCCGAAGGCCCGGCCCGCAAGTTTAACATGTATCCCCAGAAGGGTTCGCTCCTGCCGGGAACAGATGCCGACTTCACCATCGTTGACATGGATAAGGAAAAAGTGCTGCGGGCTGAAGATTTGCACAGCAAGAACAAGCCAACCCCCTACGACGGCTTTAAGGTCAAGGGCGTGCCTGTCATGACTATTATCCGCGGCAAAGTGGTGATGAAGGACGGAGAAATCCTCGGCTCACCTCAGGGCAAGATGGTTAAACCTACCCTTTAATCACCTCCGCCGGCAGCCCCTCGAGGGTTTGCCGGCAATAATATCAACCGTACTTAAGCAATTAATTCCTTAACTGGGCCTTTTCGCCGGGAGGGGGATTACACCGGAGGTGTTTATTTTTATGGCTGATGACAAAACTACTACTATAGACCTGGAAACAGGGTCTTTGATGCTAACCCATACCGGTTTCCTTAAAAAAATAATCAGGTTTATTTCAGTTATTATTGCAATATTCCATCTATATGCGGCCGGCTTTGGCGCTTTTTCAGCAATGAACCAGCGCTCACTGCACTGGCTCATGCTGACCTGCCTGGCCTTTCTCTATTATCCGGCTACCAAAAAACAGAAAAAAATCAGCATCTTCGATTACCTGTTTTTTGGTCTTGCCCTTGCTTCCGGTCTTTACATCCTGCTCAACTGGCAAACCATTATCATTACACGTACCGGGGCCGCATCCCCTACCGATATTGCCTTCGGTATTGTTGCCGTTATTGTTGTACTGGAAGCTGCCAGGCGCACTATCGGCCCTGTCCTGCCGATTACAGCTTTAATCTTTTTGGCTTATACTTTTATCGGACCTTACCTGCCAATGTCGATAGGACATAAGGGCTATTCGTTAAGCCGCCTTATCGCTATACTTTATATGTCGACGGAAGGCATTTTTGGCGTAGCCATAGGCGTATCTTCCAGCTTTATCATTATGTTCGTGTTATTCGGCAGCGCCTTGAAATCGCTGGGAGGCGGCCAGTTTTTTATCGACCTGGCTTATTCGCTCACAGGGAGGCTGAGAGGCGGCCCGGCCAAAACGGCAGTTATTTCCAGCGCCTTAATGGGGAGCGTTTCGGGTTCTCCCATTGCCAACGTGGTCACTACCGGCAGTTTTACTATTCCTCTGATGAAGCACGTGGGTTATAAACCCCATGTAGCCGGGGCAATAGAAGCAGTGGCCTCAACAGGCGGGCAGATTATGCCTCCCATTATGGGAGCCGCTGCTTTTATCATGGCAGAGTTCACCCTTAAACCTTACTTTAAAATAGCCTGGGCGGCCCTTATACCTGCTCTGCTCTATTACTTTGCCATCTACCTGGTAGTTGACCTGGAATCGGTAAAATCAGGATTAAAAGGACTTAATAAAGAGGACCTGCCCAGCCTGAAGAAAACTATTATGAGCGGCTGGTTTTACGTCTTCCCCCTTGGAATCCTTATTTATTTGCTGATGTCCGGTTATTCTCCGACCATGTCGGCCTTTTACACCATCATTCTGCTGTACCTTGTTTCTTGTTTTAAACAAAAATCTTTAAAGAAGAGCTTTTCCCTTATCCTGGACAGCTTTGAAGAAGGCATTCAGAACGCAATTCCCGTTGTTGCCGCCTGCGCGGCATCGGGTATTGTCGTTGGCGTTATCTCCCTAACGGGGCTGGGACTGAGAATTATCGGCCTGGTTGAAGTACTGTCCAGCGGTTCCATGCTGATCGGCCTTATCTTCATGATGATCGCTTCGTTAATCATGGGCATGGGAATGCCTACCACTGCCCTGTATATTGTCCTGGCTACCCTGAGTGCCCCGGCACTGGTCAGGCTGGGCGTGCCCCTCCTGCCGGCACACCTTTTTGTCTTTTACTTCGGCTGTATCTCTACCATCACTCCTCCCGTCGCTCTTACGGCTTACGCGGCAGCGGGAATAGCCAAAGCAAACCCCTCTACCATAGGCTGGACCGCTTTC
>CAZYHL010000222.1:0-547 GCA_964646795.1 uncultured Syntrophomonadaceae bacterium | reverse complement strand
GGCCTTGCTTCTTGAGGGGACGATTGGGGAAATATTGCAGGCTGCCATCACCGCAGCTATAGGCGTTATCGCCCTGACAATGAGCACTCAGGGGATTATGCTGGCTTCCAAACGGATAGATATATCTATAATCGGAAGGGTAATGCTTTTTGCTTCCGCTCTTCTCTTAATTGATGTCGGCGGCCGCACCGATATCATCGGCATCTCGTTATTCGCCCTAGTAATAGCCTTAGAACTTATTGTAAAACGATTTAAACACCAGCAAACAATAAAAGGATGATATCGGCTCTATAATTGCAAAGGGGGCGGGTAGATTAATCTACCCGCCCCCTTTCTTTAATCATCTTTAAATAAAATCTTTGAACATTTTGCGGCAGTAAATATCCAACTCCGCGTCAAAGGGATCAAAGACCAGATGTTTCAACAGCCTGATGGCTCTTCTCCTGAAATTTTTCATATTAGCCGCATCCGCCGTTATATTCCGGTTTTCAAGCATTTTATTAAGCAAAAACATGAAGGCAGAACCGCTGGTCGGATAGACATCGGC
>CAZYHL010000221.1:0-3219 GCA_964646795.1 uncultured Syntrophomonadaceae bacterium | reverse complement strand
TTCAGCCGCTATGATGTTTGAATATGCTTTTAAACTGCATGAAGAGGGCAATGCGCGAATTGCTTAAGAAAAAAAGTTTCAAGGATATTACTATTACCGAAATAGTGGAGACCGCAGGGCTGACCCGCCCAACATTCTACCAGCATTATGCCTCCAAGGAATCTCTGCTCTTGGAATGCTTTATTGAAGTTTCGGATAAAACCGCTAGGAAAGTCGCCAGGCTTAGCAGAAAAGACCAATGGTATTTATGGCACGAGGAATTCAACATTGCGGTTTTTAAACAGCATTTGAAAAACCGCAAAATTATCCAATCTATCTTTGAAGCCAATCTTGAGTCCCTGATGATCAGCGAATTATATGATCGTTGGTATGTGATGTTCAAGGATCGGATAGAAGTTGAAAACGTTCAAATAGAACCCGATGTTCTTAAAATGTTTGTTATCTTTTACCTGGGCGGGCTTGTTCATCTTATGAAATTAATGTTTAACCAAGAAGATATCCCAACCGCGGAACAGTTAGGCAAGCTTAACAGTAAACTTGTATTTAATTATGCCAAGCATATAGTGTTTGAGATTGGGCCGGAAATCGATTTTAAAAAAGACGGCGATTAAAGTAATACTACTACTAAGAGCGGGTAAAGAGACCTGGATAATAACATAAACACCGATACTAAAAGAAAGTCAAAAACGAGGCGCTTCCAAGTGGCATAAAAAGTGGTTGCTATTTGGTTGGTGTTTGATTTTACTAAAAGAGATGTAACAAAAATTTACAAGAATAGCTCTTCTAAGCACTTTGATTGGTACTTGGCAGAGCTGTTTTATTGTATTCGATAATTCAAAAGCGCTTGTTATTATTCAGATAAGTAAATATAATAAAATTAATGGGTAAAGAGGTTTAATATAGAATGCCGAAAATCAGACTGAAAGCTTGACACAATTTGGAACGGTTAAAAAGATTGTTGTATCTAGAGGAAGTGATTCTAAGTCTTGAAAAAAAGGATGATAAATAAGAAAAGGAGGATTTTTATGAACATGACACAGTTAGAACGAATGAAAAACGATAATGGTTTTATTGCAGCTCTTGATCAAAGCGGAGGTAGTACACCTAAAGCGCTGGCAATGTATGGAATTTCAAAAGAAGCCTATGCGGATGAAGCTGAGATGTTTCAACTGGTTCATGAAATGCGATCAAGGATTATGAAAAGCACTGCTTTTACCAAAGAAAAAATTCTTGCAACTATCCTATTTGAAAAAACAATGGATTTAAAAGTGGGTAGAAAATACACTGCAGATTATCTTTGGGAAACGAAAGGGATTTTATCAATTCTCAAAGTGGATAAGGGGATAATGGATTTAAATAATGGTGTTCAATTAATGAAACCTATTCCTAATCTTGATGAATTGTTAGTCCGTGCCAAAGAGCGTCATATCTTTGGTACTAAAATGCGGTCAGTGATAAAAGAGGCAAATGAGCAAGGAATAAAAGCAATTGTTGACCAACAGTTTGAAATTGGTAAAGCAATCTCAGCGGCAGGATTTATTCCTATTTTAGAACCGGAGGTAGATATTCATGCACCAAATAAAGAAATGGCAGAATTCATTCTCAGAAAAGAAATACTAGAGCATATGAAAACATTGGATGTTAACTGTCAAATAATGTTTAAACTCACCATACCAAGTGTTGATAATTATTATGAAGAGATCATAAGGCATCCTAATATAGTAAGAGTTGTTGCTCTATCGGGAGGATATTCTAGAAAAGAGGCAAATGAAAAACTGGCAAGGAACCAGAAATTGATTGCAAGCTTCTCAAGAGCACTAACGGAAGGTTTAAATGTTAACCAAAGCGATTCGGAGTTCGATGACATGTTAGATAAATCCATCCAATCAATTTACGATGCATCAATAACATAAAACGAAGGTGTAGTGAACCCTAAAAAGTGGAATGACCTGGAGGATAATAGGTGGTCGGGGAAGAAAAATACAATAAAAAAAACGGAGGGGGTAATCCAAGCTGCATATTATTACAGGGAAAACGCGAATAACCGGCATTTTCGGCTTTCCGGTGGAACACACTCTTTCCCCGGCGATGCATAATACCGCTTACCGGGAGATGAATCTTGATTACTGCTATGTTCCCTTTTCTGTTACGAAGGGGCATCTGTCCGCGGCGGTTAATTCCATAAGAGCCTTGAACCTGGCCGGGGTTAATGTGACCAGCCCTCATAAAGAAGAGGTGCTTAAACACCTGGACAAACTTGCCCCCGATGCTTCCTTCCTTGAAGCCGTGAATACGATAGTGAACAACGAAGGCATCTTGACGGGATATAATACAGATTATCTGGGCTACGCTCAAGGCATCAAGAAAGATGCCTTCGCTCCAGAAATAAAGGGCGGAAGGATAGCGATTCTGGGGGGCGGGGGAGCCGCCAGGGCTGTTGCTTACGGTTTGGCAGCCGCAGGTGCGACGGATATTCTTTTTATGGTAAGAAACTCCGGCAAGCTGGTATACTGGCTGGATAAATTTAAAAAACGGTTTACTAAAACTGAAGTCACCGCCTGTTCCTTCACCGAAAAAAAGAAGATCGGCTGTTGGCTTAAAAAAACAACAATTCTCACCAATGCCTTACCGGTTTCCCTTAAAGACAATCAGGGCCAATGGCTGGTTGATTTTTCACAGCTGGCTAAAGGGGCTTTTGTATCAGATTTAAGATATGCGGCAGATGCCGGTGAACTGGTGGAGTGGGGGAAAGCCGCAGGCTACCCGGTTCAAAACGGGCTGCCCATGTTGCTGGAGCAAGGTGTTTTAAGCTTCGAGCTTATTACCGGCAAGAAGGCACCCAGGGAAGTTATGGAGGAAGCATTAAAAAACAGGATTTAAGCCAGAATAAGTTGTTTTTTATAGATCGTAAGAAAAACTTGTCATTTTAAAACTATTTCCCGGGTAACGCCCGGGTTTTGCTTTGATATTCCTAATATCTTCGTTGATTTGCTTCGAATATTCATACTGGCAATTATTGCTTTACCTCTGGTATATTAAGTTGATATGAAGTGGTGGGAAATATCGTGAATACTTTAATTTTACCGCTATTTGTGAAATGCTCTATTATAAATAATTTATCCTAACTCTATTATAAATAATTTATCCTAATAAGTTTGTTTGATTTTTTATTAGAAATGTGTTTTATTTAAAGTTCTGAAAATCCCGGGGGAAGGAAAA
>CAZYHL010000220.1:0-3226 GCA_964646795.1 uncultured Syntrophomonadaceae bacterium | reverse complement strand
TATGTACGACGACCGCCTTGAGATAGTTTCGCCCGGCGGGATGCCTGACGGCAAGCGGATACAGGACTTAAGCACTGACGACATTCCTTCAATCCGCAGAAACCCTATTATCTGCGACCTTTTCAGCCGCCTGAAATTAATGGAGCGTCGCGGAAGCGGTCTGCGTAAAATCATTGACCAGTACCCTGAAGACACTGCGCCTTCGTTCCGTTCTACGGAGCAATCGTTTGTCGTGACTTTGAAAAATTTGAACTATGCCAAATTATCTACGCCACGTGGCGATGATGTTGGCGTAGATAATGGCGATGAAAACAATGTAAATTTGATTTTGAATGCCATTTCCGAAGATCCGAAAATTACACAAAAGAATTTTGCAATAAAAACTGGCTTATCTACACGCACGGTATCGAGAGAAATCAGAGAACTCCGTAATACAGGTATCCTTAAACGCATTGGGTCGGATAGGTCAGGATATTGGGAAATTGTAAAATAGAAAATCCTACTGTCTAAAAGTGACCCTGTGTTAGCATAGTAGAATTAGTGTTCTCTTTTATCGGCGCTGTCGAAGTGAGCCAGCTATAACATATCTTCTGATAAAAAGCAAAGAGATAAGCGCTATCCCTTTGTGGGACAACGCCTATCTCTTACTTTTCCGTATCGGTTTGGGGTATGGTTCAATAAGTTTCCCTATTAAACCGCGCCTTTAAAAGCCGCTTTTATTTGCCCTTTATCCCTGAGAAAAAAATATCCAGCGAATACAGAAAAAACATAAAGGAAATATGTCATTTAGGAAGAAAATATACAGTTATTCAAGCTAGTTATTTAAGGCTTGCTTATTAAGACTCCGGCCGGATAATGAACTGTCGGGCAACCGCCGGCGCATCTACCGGGGGCTTTATTTAGTTTGGGAGTTTGGGAGGAGGAAAGGATTTGAAGGTACTGCTCAAACAGGATGTTAAGAATTTGGGAAGGGCGGGAGAAGTAAAAGAAGTCAAAGAAGGGTTTGCCCGCAATTATCTTTTCCCCCGGCAATTGGCCGAAGAAGTAACAGCCGGAAAAGTAAAAGAGCTGAAAGTAAAAAAGATTAAGCTTGAAGAAAGGCGGCAAAAAGAGAAAGAAGCGGCACTAATTACGGGAGAAAAACTAAAAAAACAAGTTATCGCGATCAACGCACGTTGCGGCGAAAAAGGTAAGCTTTTTGGTTCAATTACGACGTCGGATATTGCCACTGCTATAAAGGGGCAGGGCTTTTCTGTAGATAAAAAGAAAATTGAGCTGGACCGACCCATCAGGGCTCTCGGCACCTACCGAGTTAACATAAGGTTGCATCCCGAAGTGACGGTAGCGCTGGATATAGCGGTTAATAAAGAGAAAGGTGAATAGCTAATGACTATAAGGGAACCCGGAGCTTTGAAGTTCCCCTTTTCCGCACCCTGCTCAGACAATGGGACGGGAGATGATAAAGCCCTGCGAGATAAAATCAAGGCATTTTATTCATTGCTTGCCGGAATTTACGGCCCGGACAGGTTGGTATTAAAGGCGGGCAAACTGGATGCCCTCCCTTTGATGCGTTCTCACAAAATAGAAAAAAGGGTTTTAGGCTTGAAACGCATTGTTTTTGAAGATCCGACGCTGGACGATTTACCGAATAATGCCGAAATGAAAGCAGTATTGGCGGAAATTGAAGAAGAAATAGCGGAAATATTAGCGCGGAAAGCAGTAGAAGACAACATAGAAAAGAAAATTTCCAACCGCCTTCAGGAAAAACATGAAGAATATCTTCAGGAGATTAAAATCCAGGTATTAAAAGAAGAAGGGAGCCCTGAGAATCCCCAGACATTAAAAAAGTATGCTCTCCTGGAAAAAAAGAAAGCCAGGCGGCTTTCTAAAACAGCCATGGATTATTTGCGACCTGCCAAACTGGAAGAAATTGTAGGGCAAACCCGGGGTATTAAAGCCCTGATGGCCAAGCTTGCTTCGCCGTATCCGCAGCACATTCTTATTTACGGACCACCCGGTGTGGGTAAGACGACCGCGGCCCGTTTAGTCTTGGAAGCCGCCCGCAACATGCCTTACACTCCCTTTGCTAAAGATGCTCCCTTTATTGAGGTCGACGGCACCACCCTTCGTTTTGATCCGCGGGAAACAACGAACCCCCTTATCGGTTCTGTGCATGACCCTATTTATCAGGGGGCGCGAAGGGATTTGGTCGACGGAGGGATTCCGGAGCCCAAAACAGGCCTTGTTACGGAAGCCCACGGAGGCATTCTTTTTATTGACGAAATCGGGGAAATGGATGCGATTTTGCAACGGAAGATTTTAAAGGTTCTTGAAGATAAAAAGGTTACCTTTGAGTCGTCTTATTATGACTCGTCAGATCCCCAGGTCCCTAAATATGTGAAGGATTTGTTTGAGCAAGGAGCCCCGGCGGATTTTATTCTTATCGGTGCCACCACCAGGCTTCCCGAAGAAATTAATCCCGCCCTCCGCTCCCGCTGTACGGCTGTATTTTTTGAGCCTTTAACAGAAGCGGATATCCGGCATATTGTGGAAAACGCTGCCAGGCGGCTTAAGATAAGGATTTCTCCCGGGGCCTCCCGGCTTATCGGCCAATACACCCGCGAAGGCCGGCAGGCAATTAATATTCTGGCTGATGCTTATGGCTTAATCCTGAACCAGATAGCAACTCCACCCTGCGGCGGTAACAAAGCTTTGCTTATTCAGGGGGAAACAGTGCGGGAAGTGTTGCAGGCTTCAAGGCTGAGCCGGCTTGAAGGGCAAAAAGGGTCGCCCAAGAAAGAGATCGGCAAATTTTTTGGCTTAGGGGTCAGCGGTTACGTGGGGTCTGTCATTGAAATCGAAGCAATTGCTTTTAAAGCGGCCGCTAAGGGGAAAGGGCAGCTGCGTTTTAATGAAACGGCAGGAACAATGACAAAGGATTCCGTTTTTAATGCCGCCTCGCTTATTCGCCGCTATACCGGTAAGGATATTGCCGACTTCAACCTTCATGTCAATGTATTAGGCGGCGGCAACGTGGACGGGCCTTCGGCAGGAGCGGCAATCCTCTTGGTGCTGTTGAGCGCCCTGGAAGGGAAGCCGTTAAAACAAGACATGGCTGTAACAGGAGAAGTATCCCTCAGGGGTAAGCTGAAACCCGTAGGAGGGTTGGCGGAAAAAATATACGGCGCCCGTGCCGCCGGGCTGAAAAGAGTAATTGTGCCGGCCG